>NZ_JASCXF010000049.1:0-31391 GCF_030062225.1 Sphingomonas sp. 2R-10 | reverse complement strand
GTAACACGGCGGGGGCTGCTATCGCACCCGCGATACCTCCACCCCCAGCACCTGCAACCGCGCCTGCACGCTGCCCGGCCCCGTCAGATGCCCCGCACCGACCGCGACGAACCTCGTGCCCGGCCGGCGCATCCCCTTCGCGATCTTCCCCGCCCATGTCGCATTGCGCCGGTCGAGCAGGGCGGTCCGCACCGCGGGGCCGGCCTCGTCCATGTCGCTCGCCAGCAGCCGGTCGAGCGTCGCGACGTCACCCCGGCCCCAGGTCGCGACGATCCGGTCCATCGCCGGCACGGGATCGGGATCGGCCAGGACGCGGGCGAGCATCGTGCGCTGTGCCGGTTGCGGCAGGGCGGCGAAGATGCCCAGTTGCCGGTCGAGCGTTTCTAGCGGCTCGATCGCGGTGCCGCTGCGCCCGGCCAGCGTCGCCAGCAGCGTTTCGGGCGCAGGCGCGGCGCTGTAGCCGGCGCGGGCGAGCGGTTGCGCGGCCAGCGTCGTCGCGGCGAACCACGGGTCGGTCGCGTCGAACGCCCGCGCCGGAAAGCCCAGCGCGCGGGCGCGCTCGCGCAGGCGGCGATCGAGGGCGACGGGCAGGGGCGCGGGGCGGACCGGCGCTACCCTGACCAGCGCGGCGGTCATCGCATCGGGATCGACCGGCGGGATTTCGAGGACCAGCGTGTCGCTGTCGGCAAAGGCCCGTGCGACCGGCCCGGCCAGCCACGGTGTTCCCGGCCGCAACCGGTGCACCGTGCCGAACAGCCAGATCGTCGTATCGGCATCGCGCGCGACCCACAGCGCCGGGGCCAGCACCGCCGGCGCCGCGACCGGACTGGCCAGCGACCACCAGCCGAGCAGCGCGGCGACGACCCGCGCGATCATCCGCGCAGGCGCTGGACGATGCGGGTCGCGACCAGCGGCGCCACGATCATGGTCGCCGCCGCTACGGCGACCCATGTCCACCGCCGCCGCTTGCGTTGCCGCTCGCGCGCGGTTTTCCAATCGTCAACCATCGGCATCATCCTCGAAAATATCCTCGATCGGCAACCCGAACAACCGGCTCATGCGAAAGGCGAGCGGGAGCGAGGGATCGTGCTTGCCGGTCTCGATCGCGTTCACCGCCTGTCGCGACACGTCGAGCCGCCCGGCGAGTTCGGCCTGGCTCCAGTCGCGTTCGGCGCGCAGGATCTTCAGGCGGTTCTTCACGGTGCGACCCGCGGCCAGGCGAATACTGCCAGCCCCGCCAGCAAGGCGACGACCCAGGCGTACATGATGCCGAAGGGGTGGCCGACAAAGAAGATCGGGGGAACGCCAAGTCCCAGCACCATGCCGCTGACCGCGAACCCGTCGATCAGGCGACGGCGCTCGAACTCATCGCTCTGGCGGTACAGGCCTGCGACGCCGATCAGTGCGACCGCTACTACGATCGTCCAGTAAGCGATCGGTATCCAGATCGGGAAGCGGCCATCCCGCATCGCGCCGCCGCGAACCGCGTACTGGCGCGCGGTGAGGCCGAGCAGGAACGGTGATGCCATCAAGGCGAGGGTGACGCCGGCGACCCAGACGGCGCGCGTGCGCTGACGGACGGCGGCACGACGTTCACCCCATCGGGCATCGGACATGTCTGGTTCCTTTGGGTATGGTGGCGGCGAAGCAGGCGGCGTCACCGCCATGACAGCGACACCGCCGCATCGCCGAGGTGTGCGGCAAAGGCGACGCCGCCGGTCGTGGCGACCGGTGCGGCGGGCGGCGTGGCCCGATCGGTGCGGTCGGCCGCCATGGCGGCGACGGTGGCGCACAGCGCGACGACGAGCAGGATGGGACGGTGGGTGTCGGGGCGGGGCATCATGTGGCCTTCCATGTCAGTGATGGATGACAATATGTCGTGTTTACCTGACTATCTATCGGGTGATTCGCGCGGTATGTCAATACTACCTGACATAATATCAGTCGGACCTGACATGCGGTTCGCTTGACCCTTGCGCTGCGATCCGGCTAGGCGCGGGGCTTCTCCGCACTCAAAGGCGAAACCATGTCCGCCCCGCTCAGCTTCCAGAAGATGATCCTGACGCTCCACGATTACTGGAGCGATCGGGGCTGCGTCATCCTGCAACCCTATGACATGCGGATGGGGGCGGGGACGTTCCACCCGGCGACGACGCTGCGCGCGCTGGGGCCCGAGGCGTGGAACGCCGCGTTCGTCCAGCCATCACGCCGGCCGACCGACGGGCGCTATGGCGAGAACCCGAACCGCCTCCAGCATTATTACCAGTATCAGGTGATCCTGAAGCCTTCGCCGCCGGATTTGCAGGAGTTGTACCTCGGCAGCCTCGCGGCGATCGGGATCGACTTCACGCAACACGACATCCGCTTCGTCGAGGACGACTGGGAGTCGCCGACGCTGGGCGCGTGGGGGCTGGGCTGGGAAGTATGGTGCGACGGGATGGAAATCACCCAGTTCACCTATTTCCAGCAGATGGGCGGGTTCGATTGCAAGCCGGTCGCGGGCGAACTGACCTACGGCCTCGAACGCCTCGCCATGTACATCCAGGACAAGGACAGCGTCTACGACCTGGCGTTCAACGATGCCGGTGTAACGTATGGCGACGTGTTCCTCGAAAACGAGAAACAGATGTCGAAATGGAATTTCGAGGTCGCCGATACCGACGGGCTGTTCGACCTGTTCAGAAAGGCGGCGGCGGAGTGCGAGAACGCGCTGGCCCATGACGTGCCGATCGCGGCCTATGAACAGGCGATCGAGGCGAGCCATGTGTTCAACCTGCTGAATGCGCGCGGCGTGATCTCGGTCGCGGAGCGGCAGGCCTATATCGGCCGCGTGCGCGATCTGGCGAAGGCATCGTGCGCCAAGTTCATCGAGACGCAGACGCCCCAGTGGCAGGCGAAGTTTCCGGGGTGGGTGGCATGACGGATTTCCTGCTCGAACTGCGGTCGGAAGAAATCCCGGCACGGATGCAGGCGAAGGCTAGAGAGGACCTGTCGAAGCTGTTCGTCGGCGAACTGGCGAAGGCGGGGATCGCGGCACCGCGGATCACCACCTATGCGACGCCGCGCCGGCTCACGCTGATCGCGCACGACCTGCCGGAGCGGACCGAGCCGGTGCGCGAGGAGGTGAAGGGGCCGCGCGCGTCGGCGCCGCCGCAGGCGCTGGAAGGGTTTCTGCGCAAGACCGGGCTGACGCGCGAGGCGCTGACCGAGCGCGACGGCGTGTTGTTCGCGGTGACCGAGGTGCCGGGGCGCGAGACCGCGCAGGTACTGGGCGCGGCGATCCCGGCGATCGTGCGCGCGTTTCCGTGGCCCAAGTCGATGCGCTGGGGCACGGCGTCGCTCAGCCCGGAGTCCCCACGCTGGGTACGGCCGTTGCAGGGGATCGTCGCGCTGTTCGGCAGCGACGTGGTGCCGTGCGAAGTCGCGGGCGTGACGAGCGGGGCGGTGACGCTTGGCCACCGCTTCCACCATGCCGGCCCGATCACGATCGGCTCGGCGGGCGACTATGTCGAGAAGCTGCGGGCGTGCCACGTCATCGTCGATCAGGACGAACGCGCCGCGATCATCGCGGTCGGCGCGAAGATGGCGGCGCAGGGCGCGGGGTTGCGGCTGGTCGAGGATGAGGGGCTGCTGGCGGAGAATGCCGGCCTCACCGAATGGCCGGTGCCGTTGATCGGGCGGTTCGACGAAGCGTTTCTCAGCGTGCCGCCGGAGGTGATCCAGCTGACCGCGCGGGTGAACCAGAAATATTTCGTGTGCCGCGATGGTGAGGGCAGGCTGGCGAATGCGTTCGTCTGCACCGCGAATATCGACGCGGCGGATGGCGGCGAGCGGATCGTCGCGGGCAACGCCAAGGTGCTGGCGGCGCGGCTGTCGGATGCGAAGTTCTTCTACGAGACCGATCTGAAGACGCGGCTGGAGGACCAGTTGCCGAAGCTCGACAAGATCGTGTTTCATGAGAAGCTGGGCACGGTCGCCGACAAGGTCGAGCGGGTGGCGAAGCTGGCGCGGTGGCTGGTCGAGAGTGGGGTCGTAAAGCCCTCTCCTCTTCAGGGGCGTTCCGGGTCGGTTGTGCCCCCGGCACAACCTCAACAGCGCGGGGCGCTGTTGACCCGGAACGGGTTGGGAGAGGGGAATACCCCTCCGGCTTCGGCGCTTGCGGACACGCCCCTCTCCCCGGCCCTCTCCCCTGAAGGGGAGAGGGAGGCGCTTGCCGACATTGCCGAGCGGGCCGCACGGCTTGCCAAGGCCGATCTGGTCACCGGGATGGTCGGCGAGTTTCCCGAATTGCAGGGGCTGATGGGTAGCTATTATGCCGCTGCGCAGGGCGAGCCGGTCGAGGTCGCCGAGGCGGTGCGCGATCATTACAAGCCGGTCGGGCAGGGGGATGAGGTTCCGACTGCGCCGGTGACGGTTGCGGTGGCGTTGGCGGACAAGCTGGATACGATCGCGGCATTCTTTTCAGTGAATGAGCTGCCGACCGGATCGAAAGATCCTTATGCACTCCGACGTGCAGCTCTTTCGGTCATTCAAATAATCATATCGAACAAAATTCGAGTTTCTGTGCGCGATGCTATAATGCGTTTAGCCGGCGATAGATTGATAAAGGAGTCTGTGGCTGGTGGTGATTCGAGTAGTTTAAGAGAAGCATTTATGCGGAGTCCGTTGTCGGATATCGACGATGGGTCGTTTATGAAAATTTCCAACGCAATTAACGATGCTGAACGTAGCAGACTTAGGACATCACTGCCTGCTATTGCCGATAGTATACGTAAATCTGGTAGCAGCACGCTCGCTTTCTTTGCCGACCGCCTAAAGGTCCAGCAGCGCGAGGCCGGTGTACGCCACGACCTGATCGATGCGGTGTTCGCGCTCGGGGGCGAGGACGATCTCGTCCGCCTGCTCGCCCGCGTCCATGCGCTGCAAGCCTTCGTCACCACCGAGGACGGGGCGAACCTGCTCGCCGGGTACAAGCGGGCTGCCAACATCCTCAAGAAGGAAGCGCCGGGCACCAGCAAGCATATAGCGGAAACCGGCGAGGAAGACCCGCTGTCGGAGGTCGAGGACCCCGAGTTCGCGTCGATTGCCGCCGAATATGTGCGGACCGAGCGCGAGAAGCGCGAGTATGACCGGGAACCGGCCGAGGCGGCGCTGATCGCGGCGCTCGATGCGGCCGAACCGCGCGCGCAAGCGGCGATCGAAGCGGAGGATTTCGGCGCGGCGATGGCTGCGCTCGCGTCCTTACGCGCGCCGATCGATGCGTTCTTCACCGACGTGACGGTCAACGATGCCGACCAGAACAAACGGACCGCGCGGCTGGCATTGCTGGCGCGGGTGCGCGACGCGGTGCACCGGGTCGCCGATTTCTCGAAAATTGAGGGCTGACCTGTCGGTTTAACCCGTTTAACGGGGCGTCAGGCCATCGGCCTTCGAATCGGATACCCCGTCGCGGCCCGGCCGCGCCGGAGAGCATGGGGAAACGAGCATGACGCAGTATGTCTATCGCTTCGGCGGCGGGGTTTCGGACGGGGGATCGGGCGACAAGGTGCTGCTGGGCGGCAAGGGCGCGAACCTTGCCGAAATGGCGTCGATCGGGCTGCCGGTGCCGCCGGGCTTCACCATCGCGACGACGATGTGCACGCGCTATTACGACGAGGGCCAGACCTTTCCCGCGAGCGTGCAGGACGAGGTGAAGACCGGGATCGCGCATATCGAGGGGATCACGGGCAAGCGCTTCGGCGACGCCGCCGACCCGTTGCTGGTGTCGGTCCGCTCGGGCGCGCGCATCTCGATGCCGGGGATGATGGACACGGTGCTGAACCTTGGCCTGAACGACGAAACCGTCGAGGGGCTGGCGAGCGTGTCGGACGATGCGCGCTTCGCGTGGGACAGCTATCGCCGCTTCATCCAGATGTATTCGGACGTGGTGCTCGAACTGGACCATGGCCGGTTCGAGGAAGCGCTGGAGATCGCGAAGGAAGATCGCGGCTATTATCTCGACACCGACCTGACCGCCGACGACTGGCGCGCGCTGGTGGCCCAGTACAAGGATATCGTCGTCGAATTGTGGGGCAAGCCGTTCCCGCAGGACGTGCACGACCAGCTGTGGGGCGCGATCGGCGCGGTGTTCGGATCGTGGCAGGCGGACCGGGCGAAGGTCTATCGCCGGCTGAACGACATTCCGGGCGACTGGGGCACGGCGGTCAACGTGCAGGCGATGGTGTTCGGCAACATGGGCGACACGTCGGCGACCGGCGTGGCGTTCACCCGCGATCCGTCGAAGGGCGACAACGCCTATTACGGCGAATTCCTCATCAACGCGCAGGGCGAGGACGTGGTCGCAGGCATCCGCACGCCGCAGTACCTGACCCGTGCGGCGCGCGAGGCGGCGAACGCCAAGCCGCTGTCGATGGAAGAGGCGATGCCCGACGCGTACGGCGAACTGGCCGCCGTGTTCGACCGGCTGGAGCGGCATTACCGCGACATGCAGGACATCGAATTCACGGTGCAGCAGGGCAAGCTGTGGATGCTCCAGACCCGGTCGGGCAAGCGCACCGCGAAGGCCGCGCTGAAGATCGCGGTCGACATGGCCGAGGAAGGGCTGATTACGCGCGAGGAAGCGATCCTGCGCGTCGACCCGCAGGCGCTCGACCAGCTGCTCCACCCGACGCTGGACCCCAAGGCGACGCGCGACGTGCTGACCAAGGGGCTGCCGGCATCGCCGGGTGCGGCCAGCGGCATCGCGGTGTTCGACAGCGACACGGCCGAGCGCCGCGCGAACGCGGGTGACGCGGTGATCCTGATCCGCACCGAAACCTCGCCGGAGGATATCCACGGCATGCACGCGGCGCGTGGCATCCTCACGGCGCGGGGTGGGATGACCAGCCACGCGGCGGTCGTCGCGCGCGGCATGGGGCGCCCGTGCGTGTCGGGCGCTGGGTCGATCTCGATCGATGCGAAGGCGGGCGTGATGAAGGTCGCGGGCCGCGAGATCCGCGAGGGCGACATCGTCACGATCGATGGCGCCACCGGCGAGGTGATGGCTGGGCCGGTCGCGACGGTGCAGCCCGAACTGGCCGGCGATTTCGGCACGCTGATGGAATGGGCCGACGGCGTCCGTCGCCTGAAGGTGCGTGCCAATGCCGAAACGCCGCTCGATTGCCGCACCGCGCGCGATTTCGGCGCGGAGGGCATCGGGCTGTGCCGCACCGAGCACATGTTCTTCGAACAGTCGCGGATCACCGCCGTGCGGCAGATGATCCTAGCCGAGGACGAGGCGGGACGGCGCGCGGCGCTGGAGCGGTTGCTGCCCGAACAGCGCAGCGACTTCGTCGAGATTTTCGAGGTGATGGTCGGGCTGCCCTGTACCATCCGCCTGCTCGACCCGCCGCTGCACGAATTCCTGCCGCATCAGGAAGCCGAGTTCGCCGAAGTGGCCGAGGCGGCGGGGATCGCCGTCGACCAGTTGAAGCGCCGCGCGGCCGAACTGCACGAGTTCAACCCGATGCTGGGCCATCGCGGCTGCCGGCTGGGCGTGACGTATCCCGAAATCTACGAGATGCAGGCGCGCGCGATCTTCGAGGCGGCGGTGATCGTCGCCGAGAAGTCGGGCGAGGCGCCGATCCCCGAGGTCATGATCCCACTGGTCGGCACCAAACGCGAACTGGAGCTGATGAAGATCGTGGTCGACAAGGCCGCCGAGGCGGTGTTCGCCGACAAGGGCCGCCGGATCGAATATCTGGTCGGCACGATGATCGAACTGCCGCGCGCGGCATTGAAGGCCGGCGAGATCGCGGAGGCGGGCGAGTTCTTCTCGTTCGGGACCAACGACCTGACGCAGACGACGCTGGGCGTCAGCCGCGACGACGCCAGCCGGTTCCTGGGAGCCTATGTCGAAAAGGGCATCTATGCCCGCGATCCGTTCGTCTCGATCGATGTCGAGGGCGTGGGCGAGCTGATCGAACTGGCGGCCGAACGCGGGCGCAGGACGCGGCCCGACATCAAGCTCGGCATCTGCGGCGAACATGGCGGCGACCCGGCGTCGATCGCCTTCTGCGAACAGGTCGGGCTCGACTATGTCTCGGCCAGCCCCTACCGGGTGCCGATCGCGCGGCTGGCAGCGGCGCAGGCAGCATTGAAGAAGTGAGTAGCAGGATGGCGAACGATGCGGCACGGGTGACGAAGGACGGATTCGATCGCGTCGGCCCGTTCCATCCGGCGTTCGCATGGGGCGCGGTGATCGTGTTCGACCTGCTGGTCGTGATCGCCGTCCTGCTGGCGGTGACCAAGATCGGCGACAAGGTCGAGGATGTGGTGTTCCCGGGCGGCCCGGAGTGGGTGACGTTCTGATGCGCCATGTCGCCGGCTGGATCGGCGGCGTGGCGCTGTCGCTGTCGGTGTCGGCCGGTGTGCTCGCGGCGCCGGCGGGGTCGCGGGTGATCGGCAGGCAGGACCGGGTGGTCGCGGGCGGCAAGCGGGTCTGCGTCGTCGATTTCGTCTATGCCGGGCGGGCGCCGGAGGACCTCTTCTGGGAGGAGCCATGCGCTGTGGTGACGGCGAAGATGGTCGACCGGCGCGAACTGGAGGCGCTGGATCGCTGGGCGCGGCTGGATGCGGACCAACAGCGTTTCGTCGAGCGGATGCCGGGCGGGCGGGTGCTGTACGTCGCAGGCCGGTTCAGCGCCTCGGTCTATCCGGTGGACATCACCGGGACGAGTATCGAGGTAACCGTCGCGGACTGAAGGCGAGGGGGGCCGGCCGCGGTTGCCCTGACATCATTACCCTCCGCGCCCCGCTTGCGGCGGGGCTACGCAGGTAATGCAACGAGGGTTCACCCCCACCGGCTGCGATGGTCGTCGTCATGGCCCTCGCGCAGCATCGCCGCCTGTTCGCGCCAGCGTTCGCCGTCGATCGTGCCGGGGCGCAGGCGAAGGTCGTCCTCCAGCGCGCGCTCGTCGGCTTCGGTCAGGTTCTCGATCGCGCGATAGGTCTTGATCCCGCGGGCGCCGAGCGCCTGTTCGAGATCGGCGTCGATGCCGCGGATGCGCGACAGGTTGTCGCGGCCCCAGCCGAAGAAACCGCCGCCACCGCTGCTGGCGGTCGCCGCCGCGGTGGTCGTCGCGGCCGCAGTGGTCGCGGTTCCGCGGTCCTTCGCCAGCCGGTCGCGCTCCACCTCGATCTCGCGCAACCGTTCGTCGCGGGTCTTGATGTCGGCGGCGACTTCGGCGCGATACGCCTTGTGCGCCGCTTCCTCGTCACGGAACCGCTGCTTCCACTTCTTCCCGCCCGAGGAGGAGGCGAGGCCGAGCAGCCAGCCCGCGAACAGCAGGAGGGCCAGCACTGCGAACTGGGTCGGCGTCTGGAACAGCATGATGGCGGGCCCCTGTAATGGTTACGGGGCGATAACGGTCGGGGGCGGGCGGCGTTCCCGCGCGCCCCCTTCCGCGCCTTACTTGCCGAACGCGTCGCTGATGCTGCAGGCGGCCGGACCCAGGATGACGACGAACAGCGTCGGCAGGATGAACAGGATCAGCGGCACGGTCATGATCGCGGGCAGGCGTGCGGCCTTTTCCTCTGCGCGCATCATGCGTTCGTTGCGGAATTCGGCCGACAGGACGCGCAGCGCGCTGGCCAGCGGGGTGCCGTATTTCTCGGTCTGGATCATGGTCGTTACCACGCCCTTCACCGCGTCGAGGTTGATCCGCATCGCGAGGTTCTCGAACGCCTGGCGGCGTTCGGTCAGGAAGCCCAGCTCGATCGCGGTGAGCGAGAATTCCTCGCCCAGTTCGGGATAGGCGCGGCCCAGTTCGCGGGCGACCCGGGTGAAGGCGGCATCGACGGTCAACCCGGCCTCGGCGCAGATCACCAGCAGGTCGAGCGCGTCGGGCAGCCCCTTGCGGATCGCATCCGACCGCTTGGTGATCTTGTTCTTGAGATAGATGTCGGGCGCCTTGTAGCTCAGGATGAAGGTCCCGGCGACGAGGCCGTACGCCTTGAGCGGCGACCAGTCGGCGAAGGCGTCGGTGCCATAGACGATGTAGAGCATCGGCAGGCCGAGCGCGATCGGCAGCACCAGCCGGCCGAAGATGACCGCCACCGCCCAGTCCTTCGACCGGATGCCCGCCTGCATCAGCTTGAGCTGCGCGACCTTGAGCTGCGAATCCTGCAGGACTTTCAGCGACGACAGCAGCTCGCGGATGCGGTCGGTCGCCTCGTTCTTCTGCACCAGCTTGGCGCGGCGCTTGCTGGTCGAGGCGGTGATGCCCGCCTTCAGCTGTTCGCGCCGGTCGTTCAGCGCCTTCACCCGCCGCGCCATCGGATCGCGACTGGAGGTGGCGACGTAGATGGCGAACATGACGAACAGCGCGGCCATCGCGGCAAGGATCGTCGCGGCGTTGACCACGTCGATGCCAAGCAGGGTCGGATTGGGGTTGGCGGTCATCGCATCAGATCTCGAAATTGACCATCTTGGCCATGATGAAGGCACCGATCCCCATCCACAGCGCGCCCCCGAGGCCCGCGATCATCAGCCGCGGGTCGACGAAGAAGTTCTGCATGTAGGTGTCGTTGATCGCCCAGATCATGCCGAACACGATGAAGGGCAGCGAGCCGACGATATAGGCCGACGCCTTGGATTCGGACGACATCGCCTTGATCTTCAGCTTCATCTGCGACCGCTTGCGCAGCACGTCCGCAAGATTGGCGAGCGTTTCGGCAAGGTTGCCGCCGGTTTCGCGCTGGATGGCGATCGTGATGACGAAGAACTGGAATTCGGGCGTGCCCAGCCGGTCGCCGGTTTCCTGCAACGCGGCGTCGAGCGAGCGGCCGATCTTCATCCGGTCGCTGACCAAGCGGAATTCCTCGCCCACCGGGCCGTCGACTTCCTGTCCGACGACGGTCATCGTCTCGGTGATCGGCAGGCCGGAGCGCAGGCCGCGGACCAGCAGCTCGATCGCGTCGGGAAACTTGGCGGTGAAACGGGCGATACGCTGCTTGATGAAATAGCCGACGAGGAAATGCGGCAGGCCCATGCCGAGCGCGAGGCCGAGCAGGAGGGCGAGGATCAGCGGCAGCCCCTTGAACATCAGGAACAGCGTGACAACGACGACGATGCCCAGCGTCACCTTGCCATATTGCGCCAGCGTCCAGTTGCGGCCGGTCTTCTGCAGGCGCAGCTTGAGCTGTTCGACATTGGGCAGCAGCCGGGCGGCGGCCCGGTCCCCCCTTGTCGTGCCGCGGTTGCCGATGCGGCGCATCTGCGCCTCCATCGCCGTCGTGCTGGCCGACGACGCATGACGTTCGCGCACCGCCAGCAGCCGGCGGCTGCGGGCGCGCTCGCCCGACGGCCCGGAAAAGGCGAGGGCGACCAGCACGAGCGTCATCGCCGCCCCAATCGCCAGCAGCAGGATCGGCAGCATCTCCATCGCCCGCCCCGCGTCCTACTTCTTGGCCCGGGCGGGCAGGCGCGCGCGCAGCCCGACGATCTTGCCGATCAGCGAGGTGCCGCCGGCAGCCTTGCCCTTAGCCTTGCCCTTGCTTTTCGTATCGGGTGCGTCGTCGGCGCTGTTGTCGCTCAGCTGGCAGAGGCGGCGGGCGAGTTCGACCAGGGGCGCGATGGCGCGGTTGCCCTTGCCTGCCTCCGCCATCGGCTTGCCCAGCTTGGCCGACTGTGCCGCCAGCTTGCCGTCGAACGCCATGACGAAGTCGAGCTTGCGTTCGATCGATCCCTCGAAATCCTTGCGGCTGATTTCCTGGCCGGCGGCCGGTTGCAGCTTGTTGGCGATCAGCAGGACGGTGACGTGCGACGCGTTCGAACGGAACCACGACAACAGCCGGATGGTATCGCGCGCCGCCGCCAGCGTCAGTTCGGTGACGATGACCGCGGTCTGCACTTCCTCGATCAGGTGCGGGTGGTTCACCAGCATCGAGCGCGGGAGGTCGACGATCGTGCATTCGAACGCGGCGCGCATCTCCTCCTGCAACTGGTAGAAGGCGCTGCCGTCAGTCTGGATCGGCGCGTTGATCGGCGCTTCGGCCGACAGCACCGACAGCCGTTCGCCCGCGCGCACCATCGCGCGTTCGATGAACAGCCCGTCGATACGGCTGGGATTCTCGATCGCGTCGGTCAGCCCGCGGCCGGGTTCGAGGTCGAGTCCGAGTGCGCCGGTGCCGAAATGCACGTCGAGGTCGAGCAGCGCGGTGCTGCGCCGTTCCTGTTCGCCCATCAGCCACGCGAGCGAGGTGGCGATGGTCGATGCGCCGGCGCCGCCGCGCGTGCCGATGACCGCGATCGCGCAGTGCGGCCGCTCGACGCTGGCCTCGGCCGCCTTCGGCGCGTTCAGCAGCGCCTGGGCCTGCGCGATCGATTCGCGCACCATGTCGGGGTTGAGCGGCTTGAGCAGATAGTCGTGGATGCCGCTGGACAGCAGGTCGCGGTACAGGCGGACGTCGTTGACCTGTCCGGTCGCGATCACGATCGTGCCGGGTTCGCAGACTTCGGCGAGGCCGTTGATGTCGTTGAGCGGATCGCCCGATTCGGACAGGTCGACGAACAGCACGTGCGGGCTGGCCGAAACCGACAGCGTCTGCACGGCGTTGCGCAGGCCGCCCTTCATGACCTTTTCGACCGGCCAGCCGCTGCCGCTGGCGACGCCGCGCAGCGTGTCGGCGGAGTTTTCGTCGCACACGAACGCCACGAACGGGTCGCGTTGCGCCGTGCGGGCGAGGTTGAACGGCGCGTTCATTACTTGCCGCCCCCCGCGCTGCTGGCGCTGCCGACGCCCGCGCCGACCGTGCCGCCATTGCCGCTGGGCAGCGCACGGCGCAGCGCGCCGACCGCCTTGGTGTTGACCATGGTGTCGGTCGTCTCGCCATTGGCACGGCCGAGGACGAGGTCGCCCGGCCGGGCGATCATCGCCGCGAGGTTCGAATTGGTCGCGCAGCCGAAGTCGGACGAGGTGTGCGCGCCGAAATTGGGCTGGTAGGTCCGCGAATTGTCGGGGCATCCCGGCACGCTGGCCGCCATGCGCGACACGACGATGCGGACGGTGCCCGGGGCCAGCGCGCCGGGCGTCGGCGGCACGGTATCGGCGAGCAGCAGCCCGACGCGGGCGGCTTCGGCGGCGACGTCGGTGCGGACCGCGTCATCGCCGCTGCCACCATCGTCCACGCCGATCTCGTCGCCATAGCGCAGGCGCATCGCCTCCAGCCAGCCGGCGAGGCGGGCGCGCTCGCCCGGCGCCAGTCCGGCAGGGCCGGCGGCGACGTCGAACGAATAGGCGGAGCGGGTGACGACCGGCTGGTGGACCGATTCGACGCCGCGATTGGGGGTGCCGGTGCAGCCCGCGACGGCGATCGCCGAGCCGAGCGCGAGGATACGGAGGAGGGTCATCGGAACGTGCCTCACTGGATGCTGAAGCCGGGTGCGGCGGGCTTGGGATCGCCGCCACGCTTGCGCGGCGGCTGCGGGACGGGGTCGGCACCGGCGACGGGCGCGACCGGGACCGGCGCGGTCAGGCCGACCGCCGGCCGGGCGGGCGCGGCCGGCGCCATGGTCGGCACCGGGCGCGGATCGGGGCGACGCTGCCCCGACAGCTGGCCCATCAGCACGCGCTCGACATCGCCGGGGCTGGAATAGGCGTCGGTCGGCAGCGCGATGCGCGACTGGCTGTCGACCGGCTTCACCAGATAGGGGGTGATGACGATGACCAGTTCGGTCTCGTTGCGGGTGAAGCCGTTCGACCGGAACAGCGACCCCAGGATCGGCAGGTCACCCAGGCCCGGTGCCTTGTCGATCGAATTGTCGTGGCTGTTCGACAGCAGCCCGGCGATCATCATGCTTTGCCCCGACCCCAGTTCGATCGTGGTTTCCACGCGACGGGTGGACAGGGCGGGGATGGTGGTGCCGTTGAACTGGACCGAGCCCGCCGCCGAGAGCTGCGACACTTCGGGACGGACGCGCAGCGAGATGCGGCCATCGGCCAGCACCGTCGGGGTATAGGCGAGGCTGACGCCATATTGCTTGTACTCGACCGAGACGGCGCCGAAGCCCTGGCTGATCGGGATCGGAATCTCGCCGCCGGCGAGGAACGATCCGGTCTCGCCCGAAAGCGCGGTCAGGTTCGGGTTGGCCAGCGTCGTCACCTGTCCGATGCGTTCGCCCAGATCCAGCGCGCCGAGCAGTTCGAGGCCGAGCAGCCGTCCGGCGAGGTTGAGCGTCGTGCCGTTGGTCGCCTTGGTCGGGAAGCCGAACAGCGTCCCGCCGGGGCGCCCGCCCGTCGGGAGGAACGTGGTATCGCCCGGCAGCCCCGGAATGGTGGCGATCGTGCCCTGCCGCCCCTGCGCGACGCCGAACAGGAAGCCGCCCGACGTGTCGCGCGACGTCAGGTTGACGCCGATATTCTTGACGAAGTTGCGGCTGACCTCGGCGACACGGACCTGCAGGTTGACCTGCAACGGGGTCGCGAGCTTCAACCGGTTCACCACGCCGATCTTCAACGCGACATTGGGATCGCCCACCGCGACGCCCGGATTGAGCAGCGACGTCACCAGCCGTTCGGCCTGCGCGCTGTCGGCGGGCGAGGCGATCGTGCCGTTGATGACCGCGATCTGGCCGACCGTGGTCACGCGGATGTCGGCCTCGGGCATCGCCGCCTTCATCATGCGGTCGAGCGAGGTCAGGTTCTGCCCGACGCGGACGTTCGCCGCATAGACCACGCTGCCGCTGCTGCTGGTGGCGAAGATGGTGGCTTCGCCATCGGTCTTGCCGAACAGGTGGATCTGGCGCGGGTTGCCGACATAGACGTCGGCGACGCCGGGGTTCGATACCCATACGTCGGCGACGTTGCCGGGCAGGGTGATGAGCTCGCCCTGGCCGATCGACAGCTGCACGTCGGTGGTCGGGCGCATCGTGCCGGCGGGCGGCGTGCCGATGCGTGCGGCGCGGACGCCGCCGGTACCGGGGGCCGCGACGGCGGGTGCCGCCGATCCCGCGACCAGTGCGACCGACAGCGTCGCTGCCATCGACCGGTGAAAGAGCTTCAGACCGCGCATCACTTGTTCCCCCCGACCGGCACAGCGGTCACATCATTCCCGCGGGTGATCCGCACGACCGGCCCGGCCGGCACCGCCGGTGCGGCAGGCGCCATCGGCGCGGCGACCATCGTCGTCCCCCCCGCATCCCCCGATCCCGGCGACGTTCCCCCCGCCTTGCCGGGCACCGAGCTGCGCTGGAACCGCGACACGTCGGCCCCGGTCGAGAAGGTCGAGCTGCCGTCGACCGGGCGGCTCGCGATCTTTTCGAGCGCGGCCTTCTCTGCCTTGGGATCGCCGTTCGCGGGCAGCTGCACGTCGCCGCTGGCGATCGCTTCCTCCAGCTCGGAACGGTTGTCGGCGATCGAACGCAGCGACAGCGACAGCGAGCCGACGGTCTGCGCCACCGCGATCTTTTCCGCGATGCGCGGCGTCGCCTCAACCGTGACGGTCGAATAGGTGGACACCAGCGTCTTGCCCTGGTCGTCGGTATTCTTGTCGGTGCGCTGGTCGGTCGCCAGCACGCGCAGGTTGCGCAGGAACGTCTCCGACGCCTTGAGCGGCGGGCCGTCGCCGCCACCGGCGACCGTCTGCGTCAGGACCAGGTCGACCCGGTCGCCCGGAAACACGAAGCCCGCGACCGCGCTCTGCGCCGAGACCGGCACCGTCACCGCGCGCATCCCCGGGCCGAGCGCCGCGGCAAGGAAGCCGCGGTCACCGGGCTTTACCAGCGACCCCTGCGTGATCGGCTGTCCGGCCGGAATGCCGAAGCGGACGACGGTGCCGACCAGATTGCGCGATTCCGGCATCGATTCGAGGAAATAGGCGTTTTCCACCAGTTCCTTGGGCCAGGGCTGAAACCGCAGCGCGGTCGCGTCGATGATGGTGCCGACCGGCAGCGCCTTGGTGGCGACCATCACGCGCGGGCCGTCGATCGGCGCTTCGGCGGTCGAGGCCGCGGCGATCGGCGTGGAGGCGCCGGCCATCAGGCTGCGCGCCATGAACGCGGTGATGCCAGCGACCACCAGGGCGCCGATCAGCAGGAACAGTTTGCGAGAGTCCATGACGTCGAAAGGCCTTTCAATTCGCCTGGCCGGTTGATTCGCCGTTAAGCATCACCGAAATGGGTTAAGATCGGGTTCGCGATCGCGAGCATGCCCGCGATGGCGATGGCGATCCCGTACGGAATCTCCGGCATCTGCTGTGCCCGCCGCCGCCAGCGATCGGCGAGGAACAGCAGCGTCAGCACGCCGCCCAGCAGCGACATCACCACCAGCATCGACAGCACGGCACCGGGCGGCAGCCACAGCGCCAGCGCGCCGATCATCTTGACGTCGCCGCCGCCCATCTGGCCGGCGACGAATGCCGCGAAGAACAGCGCGAAGACGATCAGCGCGATGCCCAGCTGCCAGCCCATGTCGATGCCCGACAGGCCGTTGGCCCACCACCACGCGGGCGCCAGCAGCGCGATCGCCGCATTCTTCCAGTTCGCGATTTCGCGGGTACGCGCGTCCTCGATCCCGGCAATCGCCAGCAGCACGACCAGCGCGAACGCCAGCCAAGGAACGACCGTACCCCCCATGTCGTTAACCTCTAGACGCAAGGGGTTTCCAAACCGTAACCGGACCCATGGCCGCCCACGCCCTGTACCGCCGTGCGATTCCCGCCGCCGCCGCCATCACCCGCTGGCAGGCGCCCGACGGCTGGTCGCATCGCCGGTTCGACTGGCCCGCGCCCGCCAATGTCCGCCCGCGCGGCAGCCTGCTGTTCCAGACCGGGCGCGGCGACGTGTTCGAGAAGTATCTGGAAGCCTTCGCCCACTGGCACGTCCGGGGCTGGCGCATCACCGCGTTCGACTGGCGCGGGCAGGGCGGGTCGGGGCGCTGCACGCCGGCGGGCGATTGCGGGCATATCGAACGGTTCGAGACCTATCTCGACGACCTCGCCGCCTTCTGGGAACAATGGGATGCCGCCGGGCCGCGCGCGATCATCGGCCATTCGATGGGCGGGCATCTGGCGCTGCGCGGGGTGGTCGAGCGGCGGATCGATCCGGCGGCGTGCGTGCTGGTCGCGCCGATGCTGGGGCTGCGCGCGCCGATCGGCCCGCGCTTCGGCGAGCGCATGGCGCAGGTGCTGGCGGCGATGGGCAGCCCGCTGCGCGCGGCGTGGAAGGGCAATGAGCGGCCGCATGCGCTGAAACCGCGCGAGGCGATGCTGACCCACGACCCGGCGCGCTATGCCGACGAGGTCTGGTGGCACGGCACCGACGCGATGTTGCGCACCGGCCCGCCCAGCTGGCGCTGGGTGACCGATGCGTTCCGCTCGACGCGGGAGTTGCGGGCCGACCCGGCGCTGGCCGATACGCGCGTGCCGGTGCAGATGCTGGTGGCGGAGAACGACGCGCTGGTCGATCCTCGCGCCGCGATCGAGGTCGCCGGGCGGTTGCCCGATGTCGAGCTGCTGCGCTTCGGCCCGGAATCGGCGCACGAGATCCTGCGAGAGGCCGATCCGGTGCGCACCCGCGCCATCGCCGCGATCGACGCGTTCCTCGACGCCCGCGCACCCGTGCCGCAGCGGACCCACGCATGACCCGTCGGCGGGTGGCGATCGTCGGGGCGGGGATGGCGGGGGCGAGCCTTGCCGCCGAACTGGCCGCGACCGATAGCGTCGTGCTGCTGGAGGCTGAGGCGCAGCCGGGCTTCCACGCGACCGGCCGGTCGGCGGCGTTCTGGTCCGAAACCTATGGCGGGCCGCTGGTCCAGCCGCTGACGACCGCATCGGGGCCGTTGCTCCACACCCCGCCCGCCGGTTTCGCCGAACAGGGGTTTCTGCGTACGCGGGGCGAGTTGCTGCTCGCGCGCGACCGGACGGTGCTGGAGCGACTGGCCGCCGATTTCGCCGCTACCGGCGTGCCGATCGCGTGGCGCGATCCGCAGGGCGTGGTGACGGGGCTGCGCGGCGAATGGCATGCGCTATGGTCGCCGGGTTGCGCCGATATCGATGTCGCCGCACTCCATGCCGCCTATCTGGCCCGGGCGCGGCGCGGCGGGGTCGAGCTGCGCTGCGACGCGCGGTTGACCGGGGCGCGGCGGGGCGGCGGGGAATGGCGGCTGACCACCGCGGCGGGCGATACCGTCGTTGCCGATATCGTCGTGAACGCGGCGGGCGCGTGGGCGGATGCGGTGGCGCAGCTGCTGGGCGCCGCGCCGCCGGGCATCGCACCCTATCGCCGGACCGTGGTGCAGGTACGCGTCGATCCGCCGGCACCGGCCGACCTGCCGCTGGTGATCGATGCTGCGGGCGGGTTTTATTTCAAGCCCGAGCCCGGCGGGCGGCTGTGGCTGTCGCCGCATGACGAGACGCCCGACCGTGCGCACGACGTCGCCGCCGAGGAGATCGACGTGGCGCTGGCGATCGACCGGTTCGAGGCGGCGGTCGACTGGCGGGTCGTGGCGGTCGAGCGGCGCTGGGCGGGCCTGCGCAGCTTCGCGCCCGACCGGCTGCCGGTCTATGGCTTCGACCGCTACGTGCCCGGTCTCTTCTGGTGCGCGGGGCAGGGCGGCTTCGGTATCCAGACCGCGCCGGCCGCCGCACGGTTGTGCGCGGCGCTGCTGGGGCGCGGCGACGAACCGCAAGGGGTCGACCCGGCCGCCTATTCGCCGCATAGATTGTCGGAGTAATTCGAGTCGCCATTTACGTTAGCGCTATCAGTCCCTATCTGAACGCCAACGCCATCAGCCCAAGAGGATGCATATGACGATCACCGGTGAACTGTTCCTGGGGTCCAAGCGGATTGCCCGCGACGACCTGTTCCAGGCCTATGATCCCGCCACCG
The DNA here is from genome assembly GCF_030062225.1 of Sphingomonas sp. 2R-10. Lineage (NCBI taxonomy): Bacteria > Pseudomonadati > Pseudomonadota > Alphaproteobacteria > Sphingomonadales > Sphingomonadaceae > Sphingomonas > Sphingomonas sp. 2R-10. Next base: position 12,526 of record NZ_JASCXF010000049.1, on the reverse strand, counting down.
GCACGCTGTTCGGTGAGCAATTTTCGAAGGGCACGAAGGAAGACGCCGAAGCGGCCTGCGCGCGCGCGGCCGAGGCGTTCCCGATCTATGCCGCGCTGCCGCTGGAGCAGCGTGCCGGATTCCTCGACGCGATCGCCGACGAGATCGAGGCGCTGGGCGATGCGCTGATCGAACGCGGCAGCCGCGAAACCGGCCTGCCGATCGCGCGCCTGACCGGCGAGCGCGGCCGCACCTGCGGCCAGCTGCGCCTGTTCGCCAAGGAAGTGCGCGACGGCGCGTGGCAGCAGCTGCGCATCGACCATGCCGATCCGGCACGCGCGCCGGTGCCGAAGCCCGACCTGCGGCTGCGTACGATCCCGGTCGGCCCGGTGGTGGTGTTCGGCGCGTCGAACTTCCCGCTCGCCTTCTCGACCGCCGGTGGCGACACCGCGTCGGCGCTGGCGGCGGGCTGCACCGTGATCGTGAAGGCGCATCAGGCGCATCCGGGCACTGCCGAACTGGTCGCCTCGGCGATCATCAAGGCGGCGGAGCGGACCGGCATGCCCGACGGCGTGTTCTCGATGGTGTCGGGCGCGGGCCAGACGATCGGCACCGCGCTGGTCGCCGATCCGCGGGTCCAGGCGGTCGGCTTCACCGGCTCGCGCAGCGGCGGCACCGCGCTGATGAAGGTCGCGCAGGACCGTGCGCAGCCGATCCCGGTCTATGCCGAAATGTCGTCGATCAACCCGGTCGTGCTGATGCCCGAGGCGCTGAAGAACCGTGGCGAAGCGCTGGCCAAGGCCTATGTCGGGTCGCTCAGCATGGGCGCGGGGCAGTTCTGCACCAACCCCGGCCTCGTGCTCGGCATCGCCGGTCCGGAGCTGGACGCGTTCCTCGACACGGCGGGCGACGCGCTGACGGGTACACCGGCGCAGGTCATGCTGACCGACGGCATCCACAAGGCATATGAGGAAGGCCGTTCCAAGCTGGCGTCGAGCCCGGCGGTCACGCTGGTCGGCGAAGGCCAGGAACCCGATGGCCCGACCCGCGGCCGCGCGGCGATCTTCGCCGTGTCGGGCAAGGACTTCATCGCCGATCCCGCCCATGCGCACGAAGTGTTCGGCATGACCTCGGTCGTGGTGAAGTGCGCGAGCGCGGACGAGCTGGTCGAGGTGCTGGGCAAGCTCGAAGGCCAGCTGACCGCGACGCTGCAGATCGACGAGGGCGATTATGCGGACGCGCGCAAGCTGATCCCGGTGCTGGAACGCACCGTCGGCCGCATCCTGTGCAACGGCTGGCCGACCGGCGTCGAAGTCGGGCACGCGATGGTCCATGGCGGGCCGTTCCCAGCAACCTCGGACGGGCGCACGACCTCGGTCGGGACGCTCGCCATCGACCGTTTCCTGCGGCCGGTATCGTATCAGGATTTTCCGGAAGCGCTGCTGCCCGAAGCGCTGCGCGAAGGCAACCAGCAGGGTGCGCTGGCGCGGATCGATGGGGCTTGGACGCTCGGCTGATCGTTCCCGATGGGAAAGAAGGGGGCGGCGGGTCGTTGATCCGCCGCCCCTTTTCGTTTTGGATACAGGTCATGGACGACGACACGATCATCGATACCCCGGAAGGGCCGAAGCGCTGGGGCGACTGGAAGAAGAAGAACCCGGTGCAACTGCCGTCGCGGCGGACCAAGGGAAAGGACCTGCCGAACAAGGTGAAGATGCGGACGGATGAGTAGGTGCTCATCAAAGGTGCGCGATACTGAAACTGCAGCGAATAAGCTTTTAGCTGTATACAGTGCGCGCTATACGCATCGGTATGCACGACAAGCAGCGCGACAGCGTTTATGACGTCGGAGTAAGGCACATGCTTTGGACGATTGTGGCGATGTTCACGATTGTTTGGGGCGCTCCGTTTGTTTTTTCATTGGTCGGTTTGCGCCCGAATTTGACGGCCGTGGTTTTGATACCGCTCGGGTTGGCCTGAGTGCTGGTCGGCGGCATGCGCTCGCTACTGATTCGCTGTCCCCGCTGCGACAAGTCCGTGTTTATGCGTGGCTTGATCAGCGTGCCATGGCCCGCAAAGCGGTGTAGCCGATGCCGGACCGATCTAACGACCTGTTCGCGTTGATCGGTCGCCGGCTTCGGTGCATCGGTGATGTCGAAAGAGCGTATCGAACGACGGTTGGGGTTCGGGATTGTGCTTCGATACGGGCCTTCAACTTCGCTCGGCCCTACTCAGCACGAACGGCTGGGTCGGCCTCCTTGCTTATCCTAACCCACCCGGTTCGGTTCGAGCAGCTTCGAGCCTGTCGAGAAGCGTCCGTCGAGAACGTGTTTGGGGCAGGAAGGTTCTCGACAGGCTCGAACCGAACGGAGGCGAGGGCGGTATGCGACCTCTTCCCTCGTTCCAGCGGAGCCGCGTTCTCGACAAGCTCGAACTCGACGGGAAGGGTAGGAAAGGAGCAAGAAAGGGCCCCTACCGTCGCCCGGCGAGCCAGATCACATGCCGCGCGCCCTTGGTCCCGCGTGCCCGCACCACCTGTTCGTCGACCGCATAGCCGCAGTCGCGCAGCCGTCTGGTGAACGCGGCATCGGCATAGGCCGACCAGATCGCCAGCACGCCGCCGTCCCGCAGCGCGCGCTTGGTCACCTGCAACCCGCGCGTCGAATACAGCTTGTCGTTGCCGGCATGGGTCAGCCCGTCGGGGCCGTTGTCGACGTCGAGCAACACCGCGTCCCAGCCGCCATCCTCGATCGCCCACGCCACGTCGCCAACCGCGATCCGCACCCGCGGGTCGTCGAGGCACCCGTCGAAGATGTGCGCCAGCGGCCCGCGTGCCCATTCGACGATCTTGGGCACCAGTTCGGCGACGACGACCTCGGCATCGGCGGGCAGTATCTTCAGCGCGCGACGCAGGGTGAAGCCCATGCCCAGCCCGCCGATCAGCACCTGCGCACCCTTCCGTGCCGTCAGGTGCGCGCAGCCGAGATCGGCCAGCGCCTCCTCCGACGCCGACATGCGGCTGCTCATCAATTCGTTGCGGTCGAGGACGATCATGAAATCGTCGCCGCGCTGGACAAGGCGCAATTCGACATTGTCACCGGGCACTTGCGCGGTGTCGATCAGGACGCGCGGGATCATCGCTGCGCCACCGCGGCGTCGCTGGCCAGCTTGTCAGCGCGTTCGTTGTCGGGGTGACCGGCATGGCCCTTCACCCACACCCATTCGATGCGGTGCGGCTTGGCGGCGGCCAGCAGGTCCTGCCACAGTTCGGCATTCTTGACCGGCTGGCGCGCGGCGGTCTTCCAGCCGTTCTTCTGCCAGCCCTTGATCCACTTGGTCAGGCCGTCCATCACATAGCGACTGTCGGTCGACAGGATCACGCGGCACGGACGCTTCAGCGCGTTCAGCCCCTCGATCGCCGCCATCAATTCCATGCGGTTGTTGGTGGTGTCGGGCTCGCCGCCCGACAATTCGCGTTCGCGCCCGTCGGCGGCGCGCAGCACGGCGCCCCAGCCGCCGCGCCCGGGATTGCCCTTGCACGCGCCATCGGTTGCGATCTCGACGCGGGGGAGTTCGGGGGTTTCGGTCATGCGAAGGCGTCGGCGGTGGCGTCGTACCAGTCGAGCCGGCGCAGATAGGCGAGCGGGTCCTTGCGCGTCACCAGCGCGTCGGCGGGCGTGTTGATCCAGTCCCATGCACGCGTCAGCAGGAAGCGCAGGCAGGCGCCCTTCGCCAGCAATGGCAGCGCGGCGACCTCGGCCGTCGACAGCGTCGCCTGCGTGGCATAGCCCGTCAGCAGCGCGCGGCCGATCGCGGGATCGAGCGGCCGGCCCGTCGCATCGAAGCTCCACGCCGAATGGGTGATCGCGACGTCATAGGCCGTGATGTCGGTGCAGGCGAAATAGAAATCGATCAGCCCGGTGACCCTGTCGCCCAGCATCAGGACGTTGTCGGGGAACAGGTCGGCATGGATCGTACCGGTCGGCAGGTCGCGCGGCCAGTCGGCGAGCACCGCGTCGAGCGCGTCCCCGACCCGGTCATGCAGGCCGGGCCGGATCGTGTCGAGATCGGCGGCGCAGTCGGCGAACAGTTTCGGCCACGCCGCGACGCCCATCGAATTGGCGCGCACCGGCGCGAACCCGGCGAGGCTGCGGTGCAGCGCGCCCAGTGCGGCGCCCGCGGCATGGGCCTGTCCGGGCGTCGGATGGCTCACCGACACGCCCGACAGGAACTCGATCAGGCAGGCGGGCCGGCCCTCCAGCGTCTGGATCACCTGTCCCGCCCGGTCGGGCAGCGCGCGCGGCACCGGATTGCCGGCATCCGCCAGTGCATCGGTCATCGCAAAGAAGAAGGGCAGGTCGGCAAGGTCGACGCGCTTTTCGTACAGCGTCAGGATGAAGCGGCCGGTGGTGGTGTCGACCAGATAGTTGCTGTTCTCGACCCCTTCGGCGATCCCCTTGGCCGAGACCAGTTCGCCATGGTCGTAGCCAGACAGGAAGCGCGCGAGCGCCTCCGCCGACACCTGCGTATAGACGGCCATCAGGCGGCTTCGAGGCCGCGCGGCAGCTTGAAGGCGATGGTCTCGCGGGTCATCTCGACCTCGCGCTCGGTCACGTCGAAGCGGGTGGCGATGCGGTCGACCAGTTCGCGCACGAGGACTTCGGGAGCCGAGGCACCCGCCGTGATGCCGAGCGTGCCGATGCCGTCGAGCCATGCGAAGTCGAGTTCCGCGGCGCGCTGGATCAGCTTGGCCGATGTCCCCTCGCGCTCCGCCACCTCGACCAGCCGCACCGAGTTCGACGAATTGGGCGCGCCGATCACCAGCATCATGTCGCAGCTCTGCGCGATCGCCTTCACCGCATTCTGGCGGTTGGACGTCGCATAGCAGATGTCGTCGGCCTTGGGCGCGACGATCGTCGGGAAGCGGGCGATCGTCGCCTCGACGATGGCACGGGTATCGTCGACCGACAGCGTCGTCTGCGTCAGGAAGGCGAGGTTGTCGGGATCGGCGGGGGTCAGGTTCGCGACGTCCTCGACCGTTTCGATCAGCGTCATCTGGCCGACGGGCACCTGTCCGAACGTGCCGATGACTTCGGGATGGCCGGCATGGCCGACGAACAGGATGTGGCGGCCCGATGCGACCAGCCGTTCTGCCTGGCGATGGACCTTCGACACCAGCGGGCAGGTGGCGTCGAGATATTCGAGGCCACGCTCGCTGGCCGCGGCGGGCACCGACTTGGGCACGCCGTGCGCCGAGAACACCACCGGCACGCCATCGGGCACCTGGTCCAGTTCCTCGACGAAGATCGCCCCCTTTGCGCGCAGCGAGTCGACCACGAACTTGTTGTGGACGATCTCGTGCCGGACATAGACCGGCGCGCCGTGCTTCTGGATCGCCAGCTCGACGATCTGGATGGCGCGGTCGACCCCGGCGCAAAATCCGCGCGGGGCAGCGATCAGGAGTTCGATGGCGGGGCGTCGGGCGTCGGTCATGGCCCATGCGCTTACAGCTTGTTTGGGAGCAGGCCAAGGTGTGGCTGGCACCGTCCGCGAAACACGCGATTGCTTGCACGCGCGAAAGGCGGTTCCTATGAAGCGTGACGATCAGGAGGCGCGGCATCGCCGCACCCGTGCATAAGGTACAGATTTCCGTGACCCTCCGCAAAACCGCCGCCGTCGCCACCCTTGCCCCCGTGCTCGCTGTGGCCGCACTGTCGGGGTGCAAGCGCACCGGCGAACTGGACGTGACGCAGGGCGTCGGCATCTCGGCCGTGCGATCGGCCTGTCCGGTCGCGGGCGTGCCGGCGGGGACCGGCGACATCACGCTGTTCGACCCGCCCGCCAGCCGCGATGCGAAGGCGATCGACGTCGTCGCGACGCTGACCAACGTGCGCGCCACCTGTGTCGAGGGGGCGGACACGATCAACAGCGCACTCAGCTTCGACGTGCAGGCGCGGCGCATCAGCACCGACGCCGCGCGGACGGTGACGCTGCCCTATTTCGTGTCGGTCGTGCGCGGCGGCACGCAGGTTGTGTCGAAGCGGGTGGGACAGATCACGCTGAACTTCGCTGCGGGGGCGGCGCGGGCGTCGGCGCAGGGGCAGGGTACCGCGATCGTCGACCGCGCCGCCGCGACGCTGCCGCAGGAAACCCGCAACCAGATCAATCGCCGCCGCAAGCCCGGCGACCAGGACGCGGCGATCGACCCGCTGTCCGATCCGGCGGTGCGGCAGGCGGTATTGTCGGCGACGTTCGAGGCGCTGGTCGGCTTCCAGCTGACCGACGAGCAGCTGCGGTACAACGTCACGCGGTAATCGCGAACATATGGCGCGCGCCCTTTCGTCATCCCGGCGCAGGCCGGGATCCATGGATACGGGCAGCTTCGATGGATCCGCTACGTCGCCTGTTCATGGATCCCGGCCTGCGCCGGGATGACGAACGTCGTCGCGTTGCCCCTCCATCCGCTACCGGGACCGCTTTCCCGATTGACTAATCCCGGCCCCCGAGCCAGAGCTTCGCGCATCGAAGGCTTCCAGCCGACGCCATGCGCGGGAGAGTGCGGAGCGATCCGCCGCCGAAGGAGCAACCGCCCCGGAATCTCTCAGGCAACAGGGACCGCGCTTGTGGCACAAGATACTCTGGAAAGCGTCGCGGCCGAACCGGTCGGACCACCGAAGGGGTAAGCAGGGCCGCGGCCCTCGCGAAAGCTCTCAGGTTCCGTGACAGAGGGGGCGATGGTCGCAAGCGGGCAGGTGCCCGTGCGTCCGTCGTTTGACCCATGCACGAAGGACGCGGCCCATGAGCGACATTGCCCCCGAACCCGCCCACGAACTGCGCGCCGACGGCACCGATCCGGTCGAGGAACTGCCGCCGCAGGTCCTGCCGCTCGATGCGTGGCACCGCGGCAAGGGCGGGCGCATGGTCCCGTTCGCGGGCTATACGATGCCGGTCCAGTATGAAGGCATCATGGCCGAGCATCTGTGGACGCGCGAGAGCGCCGGGCTGTTCGATGTCAGCCATATGGGCCAGTTGCTGATCCATGGGCGGGATACGACCGCCGCGCTCGAGGCGCTGCTGCCGGGCGACCTGCGCATCCTGAAGCCCGCGAAGATGCGCTATTCGCTGCTGCTCGACGAACAGGGCGGCATCCTCGACGACCTGATGGTCACGCGGCTGGGCGATGCGCAGCCGTTCGGCGAGGTCGAGGGCGATGAGGCGTTCTACATGGTCGTCAATGGCGCGACCAAGTATGACGATATCGGGCACCTCCGCGAGTATCTCGCCGACGAGATCACGCTCAACCATCTCGACGACCGGGCGTTGCTGGCGTTGCAGGGGCCGAAGGCGGTCGATGCGCTGGATCGCATCCTGCCGGGCGTCGCCGCGCTGACGTTCATGACCGCGGGCGGGTTCGACTGGAACGGCCATGCGCTGTGGGTCAGCCGCTCGGGCTATACCGGCGAGGACGGGTTCGAGATTTCGCTGCCCGAGGATGCCGCCACCGCCTTCGCCGATGCGATCTGCGCCGAACCGGAAGTAAAGCCGATCGGGCTTGGCGCGCGCGACTCGCTGCGCCTCGAAGCCGGGTTGCCGCTCTACGGCCATGACCTTTCGCCCGACACGACGCCGGTCGCGGCCGATCTGGGCTTCGCGCTGTCGAAGCGTCGCCGCGAGGAAGGTGGCTTCCCCGGTGCCGAGCGTATCCTCGCCGAACGCGCTGGCGGACCGCAGCTGAAGCGGATCGGGCTGATCGTCGAGGGGCGTCAGCCGGTGCGCGAGGGTGCCGAGGTGGTCGACGCCGACGGCAATGTCGTCGGCCACGTCACCTCGGGCGGGTTCGCGCCCAGCGTGCAGGCGCCGATCGCCATGGCCTATTGCCCGCCGGCGCTGGCGGAAGGCGGGGTAGTCACCCTGCGCCAGCGCGGCAAGCTGCATCCGGCGCGCGTCGTGCCGATGCCGTTCGTCCCCCATCGTTACGTCCGTTAAGAGGGAGTTGCCCCGATGAGCCGTTTTTTCACGCAGGAACATGAGTGGATCGAAGTCGACGGTGAAGTCGCGACGGTCGGCATCACCGAATATGCCGCCGGGCAGCTGGGCGACATCGTGTTCGTCGACGTGCCGGCCGACGGCCGCGAACTGACCAAGGGCGACGATGCTGCCGTGGTCGAATCGGTGAAGGCCGCGTCGGACGTCTACACCCCGGCATCGGGCACGGTGATCGAGGGCAATGCCGCGCTGACCGACAACCCGGCACTGGTGAACGAAGACCCGGAAGGCGACGGCTGGTTCTTCAAGCTGAGCTTACGCGACGACAGCGAGCTGGGCGAGCTGATGGATGAAGAGAAATACGCCGCGTACATCGCGCGGCTGTAAGCGAACCGATCTGTCCGCCGGCCTGCGTCATCCCGGCGCAGGCCGGGATCCATGGTCACGGGCCGGCGCGTTTTGAATCGATGACGCCCGTATCTGTGGATTCCGGCTTTCGCCGGAATGACGAATGAGGCCGCCCCCGGGCGGACCAACAAGGACCATCATGCGCTATCTTCCCCTGACCCCGACCGACCGCGCGGACATGCTGTCCGTGATCGGTGCCGACAGCATCGACGACCTGTTCGTCGACGTTCCCGAATCCGCCCGGCTCGACGGGCCGGTGCCCGGCCTGCCGAACCATGCCAGCGAGCTGGCGGTCGAACGGCATCTGTCGGCGCTGGCGGCGAAGAACGTCGCGGCGGGGTCGGTGCCGTTCTTCCTCGGCTGCGGCGCGTATCGCCACCATGTGCCGGCCAGCGTTGATCACCTGATCCAGCGCGGCGAGTATCTGACGGCGTATACGCCCTACCAGCCGGAAATCGCGCAGGGTACGTTGCAGATGCTGTTCGAGTTCCAGAGCCAGGTCGCCCGGCTGCTCGGCTGCGATGTCGCCAACGCGTCGATGTACGACGGCTCGACCGCCTGCTGGGAAGCGGTGACGATGGCGCGGCGCGTGACGCGCAAGGCGAAGGCGGTGTTTTCGGGCGGGGTGCATCCGCATTACGTCTCGGTCGCGAAAACGATGGCGAAGTACACCGGCGATGTGCTGGCGACATCGCTGCCGGTGCTGGATGCCGCGACCGACGATGACGCGATCATCGCATCGATCGACGCCGACACGTCGTGCGTCGTCGTGCAATATCCCGACATCCTCGGCCGCATTCCCGACCTGCAGCGCATCGCCGACGCGGCACATGCCGCCAAGGCGCTGCTGATCGCGGTCGTGACCGAGCCGGTGGCGCTGGGCGCGATCGAGGCGCCGGGCAATCTGGGCGCCGACATCGTGGTGGGAGAGGGACAATCGCTGGGCGTAGGGCTGCAGTTCGGCGGCCCCTATGTCGGCCTGTTCGCCTGTTCGGAAAAGCTGGTGCGGCAGATGCCGGGCCGGCTGTGCGGCGAGACGGTCGATGCCGAGGGCAAGCGCGGGTTCGTGCTGACGCTGTCGACCCGCGAACAGCATATCCGCCGTGAAAAGGCGACGTCGAACATCTGCACCAACTCCGGCCTGTGTGCGCTCGCCTTCTCGATCCACCTGACGCTGCTCGGGGAAAAGGGGCTGCGGCAGTTGGCCGAGGTCAACCATGCCAAGGCCTGTGCCGCAGCCGACCGGCTGGCGCAGGTGTCGGGCGTCGCGCTGATCAACGACAGCTTCTTCAACGAATTCACGCTCAAGCTGCCGGTCGAAGCGCGGCCGGTGGTGCGCGAACTTGCTGATCGCGGCGTGCTGGCCGGCGTGTCGCTGGGGCGGCTCTATCCGAACGACGAAGGGCTGGCCAACGGGCTGGTCGTGGCGGTCACCGAAACCGTGACCGAGGACGATATCGAGGCGCTGGCGACGGCGCTCACGGAGGTATTGGCATGAGTGTGAACCAGAGCGGCTGGCGCCCGGAAATGGGCGAGGCTTCGGCACAGGCACAGGCGACCTTCACCGGCAATCGCGCGCTGATGCTGGAAGAGGCGCTGATCTTCGAGATCGGCTCGAGCGAAACCACCGGCGTCGATATCGACGAGGCGCCCAAGGTCGCATCGCGGCTCGGCAGCCATGCCCGCAAGGGCGCGATCGGCCTGCCCGGTCTGTCGGAGCCGGAAGCGGTGCGCCACTATACGCGACTGAGCCGTCAGAATTATGCGATCGACCTCGGCCTGTTCCCGCTGGGTTCGTGCACGATGAAGCACAACCCGCGCCTGAACGAGCGGATGGCGCGGCTGCCCGGCTTCGCCGATCTCCACCCGCTGGGCCCAGTCGACACGGTGCAGGGCGCGCTGGAGGTGATCCACCAGCTCGCGCACTGGCTGGTGACGCTCACCAACATGGATTCGGTCGCGATGAGCCCGAAGGCCGGCGCGCATGGCGAACTGTGCGGCATCCTCGCGATCAAGGCGGCATTGGAAAAACGCGGCGAGGGGCATCGCAAGACGATCCTCGTTCCTGAATCGGCGCACGGCACCAACCCGGCGACGGCGGCGTTCGCCGGCTTCACGGTGAAGGCGATCCCCGCCACCGCCGAGGGTCGCATCGATACGCAGGCGCTCAAGGACCGGCTGGGGCCGGACGTCGCCGGGGTGATGATTACCAACCCGAACACCTGCGGGCTGTTCGAACGCGACCTGAAGGAAATCTCCGACGCGGTCCATGCGGCGGGCGGATACGTCTATTGCGACGGCGCGAACTTCAACGCGATCGTCGGCCGGGTGCGGCCGGGCGACCTCGGCGTCGATGCGATGCACATCAACCTGCACAAGACCTTCTCGACCCCGCATGGCGGCGGCGGTCCGGGGTCGGGGCCGGTGGTGTTCTCGAAGGCGCTGACCCCGTTCGCGCCGCTGCCCTTCGTCGAGCAGCAGGACGGCAGGTTCGTGCTGGTCGAGGAAGAGACGGCGGGCGAGCATCACGCCGACAGCTTCGGCCGGATGGTCGCGTTCCATGGCCAGATGGGCATGTTCACCCGCGCGCTGTCGTACATTCTCAGCCACGGCGCGGACGGGTTGAAGCAGGTGTCGGAAGACGCGGTGTTGAACGCGAACTACATCTTGCGCAGCCTCGACGATACGCTCGACGCGCCGTTCGGTAACAGCGGGCCGTGCATGCACGAGGCGCTGTTCAGCGATGCGAACCTTGCTGAGGGTTTCTCGACCCTTGATGTCGCCAAGGGGCTGATCGACGAGGGCTATCACCCGATGACGGTGTATTTCCCGCTGGTCGTCCACGGCGCGATGCTGGTGGAGCCTACAGAGACGGAGAGCAAGGCGGCGCTCGACCAGTTCATCGGTGCGCTGAAATCAGTCGGCGAACGCGCCAAGGCGGGCGATCAGGCGCTGAAGTCGGCACCGCACTTCGCGCCGCGCCGCCGCCTCGACGAGACGCTGGCGGCACGTAAACCCGTGCTGGCGTGGAAGGAAAGCGTTGCGCCAGTCGCGGAGGCTGCGGAGTAACCGGTGCCGCCCCGCCAGGGTCAGCGGCGGGGCGGGGTATCGCGCGAGTGGACGGACGGGGCGATCGCCGATGGTGTCGCCGGTTGGCGTGATGCTGGTCTTCGGCCTGCGCCCGGGGGCGGGGGTAGAAAGTGCGTCCGCTGTGCTGGAAACGCTGTGGCTGATGCCCGCGATGCGCACGATCGTGGCGAGCGGGCTGTTCGTCAGCCTGCCGCCCGACGGCTGAGGCTGGGGTTCTGCTCAAGGATGTTTCCCGCGGGTGCGGGGGAGGCGCGCATCGTGAGGGTGAAGCCGCTCCAGCCATGGGATGATCCCCGCGGGTGCGGGGGAGACGCCATCCGCCCCCTGCCGCACCCATGCGCCCAGGGATGATCCCCGCGGGTGCGGGGGAGACTGAAGTTTGGCGGGCATCGCCTCGCCTGCGCGGGGATGATCCCCGCGGGTGCGGGGGAGACACGATGAATAAAACGGCGGCCGGCATGGGCATGGGATGATCCCCGCGGGTGCGGGGGAGACCGGTTCACGACCCCCTGTTAGCGGCGAACGTCGGGATGATCCCCGCGGGTGCGGGGGAGGCCGATTGGGGAGGCTGGGGACTACTGGGGACTAGGGATGATCCCCGCGGGTGCGGGGGAGGCTGTGGACTCATTCCCGGCCATCGCTCTCCGGCGGGATGATCCCCGCGGGTGCGGGGGAGGCGATCGTCTGCATGTGGTCGTCTCCCATTGATGGGGATGATCCCCGCGGGTGCGGGGGAGGCATCACGACCGGGTGAACGACAGCGACGAAACGGGGATGATCCCCGCGGGTGCGGGGGAGGCTCGTCGCCGCCCTGGTACCCGGAATGGGTGTTGGGATGATCCCCGCGGGTGCGGGGGAGGCATGTGCAGCGTCCCATAAGCGCCGCGCTCATCGGGATGATCCCCGCGGGTGCGGGGGAGACTGCTGCTGATGGGCGTGCTGCGGCTGGACGTCGGGATGATCCCCGCGGGTGCGGGGGAGACCTTGGCGACGGTACGACCGATGCGTTCCGCGCGGGATGATCCCCGCGGGTGCGGGGGAGACTGCGGGGTCGGGGGTCATG
>NZ_JASCXF010000048.1:0-31395 GCF_030062225.1 Sphingomonas sp. 2R-10 | reverse complement strand
GGCGTGGGCGGGCGGGTAATCTCGACCAGCAGCGTGCCGCCCTCGGTCACGGTGCGCGGCAGGGGGTGGAGCAGCGCCTCGCCACCGTCCCATGCGACGATGCCCTCGCCGCGGGCGGGAATGCGGCGGACGAGGCGGGCGGACAGGATCGTGCCGGCGCGCAGGGCGTCGTCGGGTTCGATCCGCGCCTCGACGATGGTGTCCCCCTCGATCCGCGCGGCGCGGATCTCGCCGATGCCGCGCTCGACGATCCAGTCAGCCAAGCGGGACGCCGGCGGTTTCGAGCAGCGCGCGGGTGTCGAACAGCGGCAGGCCGATCACGCCCGAATGGCTGCCCGACAGGAAGCGGACGAACGCCTCCGCCCGCCCCTGGATCGCATAGCCACCGGCCTTGCCCAGCCCTTCGCCGCACGCGACATAGGCGTCCATCTCGCGCGGTTCGAGGCGCTTGAACGCGACGATCGTGTCACTGACACGGATACGCGCCGTCCCGTCGGGCATCAGCAGGCACACCGCCGACAGGCAGTGGTGGCGGCGGCCGGAGAGCAGGCCGAGCAGTTCGCGCTGGACGTCCTGCGTAGTGGCGGGGGGCAGGATGCGACGGCCGACCGCGATGGTCGTGTCGCCGGCCAGCACCACCGCGCCCTCCTGCGGCCCGATCGCGCGCGCCTTCGCCTCGGCAAGGCGGAGGGCATAGGGGCGCGGCAGTTCGCCCTTCAGCGGGGTTTCGTCGATGTCGGGCGCCTCGACCCGGTCGGGCACCGCGCCGATCCGCGCCAGCAGGTCGCGGCGACGCGGCGAGGTCGAGGCAAGGATCAGGCGCATGGCCGAGCGTCCGGTCATGCGGACCCGCTTACTTGAAGCGGTAGGTGATGCGACCCTTGGTCAGGTCATAGGGGGTGAGTTCGACAAGGACTTCGTCGCCGACCAGCACGCGGATGCGGTTCTTGCGCATCTTGCCGGCGGTGTGCCCCAGGATCTCGTGATCGTTCTCGAGCCGGACGCGGAACATCGCGTTGGGCAGCAGTTCGACCACCTGGCCGCGCATTTCGAGAAGTTCTTCCTTCGCCAAACAGATACCTCGTGAAATTGTGGCGCACCGGCAACCGGGCGGGTTCCCATAGGCGCTGCGTCGAAAAAAGGAAAGCACGAACGACCGGACCCGCGACGCGCACGGCCGGTCGACGCTGTAATGGCGAGATAGGGAGTGGCGGCGGGGAGGGCAAGGGTGGCCCCACCTTCGTCATTCCCGCGCAGGCGGGAATCCATTGACGCTGACCGTCATGCAGGATTCGCTACGGTAGCGTCTATGGATCCCCGCCTGCGCGGGGATGATGGATGGCGTTACGCCGGGTTATGCTCCTTCAGGAACGTCGTCATTTCCTGCAGGAACTGCAGCCGGTCCTGCCCGCGCGAGAAGAAATGGTCGCCCAGCGGCTGTTCGACATAGCGGTGCGGCTTGCCGGCGCGCTTGAGTTCGGCGGCCAGCTGGCGCGACTGGGCGACGGGTACGCGCTTGTCGACCTTGCCGTGCATCAGCAGGATCGGCGTCGCGAAATCGCTGGCGTGGAAGCGCGGCGAGACCGACTGGAAATCGGGCGCCTGGTTCCGCAGCCAGTCGCCGATGGTGCGGCCGTTGAGGAACTGGCTGTCGTAGCGGCGCAGCGCGGCGAGGTCGGACACGCCGGCATAGCTGATGGCGCAGCGATACAGCTTGCCGTCGCGTTGCGCCGCCCGCATCGCCGCATAGCCGCCGTAAGAGGCGCCGACCATGCAGACGCGTTTCGGGTCGGCGATGCCTTCCTTCGCCAGATGGGTGACCGCGTCGTTCAGGTCGTCCTGCATCTTCAGGCCCCATTGGCCCGCGCCCTTCTTGGCAAAGGCGACGCCATAGCCCGACGATCCGCGATAGTTCGGCTGGACGACGACATAGCCGATCTCGGCCAGATATTGCGTCCACCAGTCCCAGCCCTCGCTGTCGCGTGCCGAAGGGCCGCCATGCGGCAGGACGATCAGCGGCAGGTTCTTCTGACCTGCGCGGTGGCGCGGCATGGTCAGCACCGCCTCGATGGGGGTCCCGTCGCGCGCGGCGTAGCGGATGGTGCTGACGGTCGAGAGGCGGCGGTTTTGCAGCGCCGAACTGTTCCACGCGATGCGGTTCATCTTCGCATTGCCGGTGTCCCAGAAATACAGCCCGCCGGGCTGCGACGCCGTGCCGACCTCGATCAGGAAGCGGCTGCGGTCGCGGTTCCACGACACGATGCGGGCGCGGCGATCGCCGACCGATCCGTCGATCGCCTTCTGCAATTCCCTCAGCCGTTCGTCGAACCAGACCGAGCGTCCGAACTGGCCGATGACGCTGGCGCCGATCACGTCGTTCTCGTCGGCATTGTCGATGATGCCGTCGACGTCGTAGCCCTCCAGCGCGTACAGCTTCTTGCCGAGCTTCAGGTCGGGGAGCGACACGTCGTACAGCGCGGTGAAGCCGTCGTCGTCGTCGAACGCGACCGCGGTGCCATCGGCGCGGAAGGTCAGCGGGATGGTGATCCCGTCGGCGTCCTTGCGCGCGCGGCGGGCGACGGTGCGGAAGCTCTCGTTGTTGTTCGCGCGGTAGAGCAGCGCCGAACTGCGCGAACTGTCGTTATACTGATAGGCGGCGCGGACCTGACCCTCGCCATCGGCATACCAGCTGTAGACGTTCGGGCGCCCCTGCGCGACGCGGCGCGACTTGCCGGTCGATACGTCGATCTCGAACACCGAGGGGTAGAAGTCCTCCTCGCTCTGCATGCCGGTCTGGCGCGACAGCAGGATGCGCGGGCTGCCGTCATGCGCGACCCACAGCACGTCGTCGGCACGGACGCCAGACGCGGTCCAGTCGAGCCGGCGCGTCGTCTTCATGTCGGTGCTGACCGCCAGCACGCGGGTGACGTAGATGTCGTGGCCGTAATAGTCCTGCTGCGCGCCCAGCCCGATCAGCAGCCAGTCGTCGTTGACCCATCGCCACCAGTTGATGTCGGTATTCTCGGGCGCGCCCAGCGTGTGGCGGTCGTTCGCATTGACCAGCGACGTGATGAGCAGCACCTGCTGTCCGCCCACCGCACCCTTGGCCAGCACGCGGGTGCCGCCGGGCGACAGCTTGGGCGATTCGAGCAGCGGCAGTTCGGCGAAGGCGGTGATCGGCACGACGGCGGCGGGATCGGCCGGGGCCGATGCGGGCGGGCTTTGCGCCGGCAGCGCCCCGGCAAGAGCAATCGCGATCCAAGGCAGCCACCGCATCCGACATTCCCCCACGTAACGGATTCGGGGTCGGGAACAGGTACGGCACCCCCCGGTGCCGCCCGTCGTTCCGCTGTCGAAAAGCCCCCGCCGTCCGGTCGACAGGGTAGCTCGTGGGCGGCGGGGTGCAACCGGGAATCGCCGGGGTTGGCGCCGTCCATATCGGAACGGATGTCACCCCGGCGCAGGCTGGGATCTCCCGGTGGTAGCGCGCGGCAGGAGTCGACAGAGACCCCAGCCTGCGCTGGGGTGACGTTTCCGTTCGGGTGGATCAAACGCTATCCCGCGCCACCCCCGGCCAGTGCCGCCAGCAGCAGCAGCGCCACGATGTTGGTGATCTTTATCATCGGGTTCACCGCCGGCCCCGCGGTGTCCTTGTACGGATCGCCCACCGTGTCGCCGGTGACGGCCGCCTTGTGCGCCTCGCTGCCCTTGCCGCCGTGGTTGCCGTCCTCGATATATTTCTTGGCATTGTCCCACGCGCCGCCGCCGCTGGTCATCGAGATCGCCACGAACAGGCCCGAGACGATGACGCCGAGCAGCATCGCGCCCAACGCCGCGAACCCCTGTGCCTGTCCGGCCACCAGCGTCACGACGTAATAGACCGCGACGGGAGAGAGGACGGGGAGCAGCGAGGGCACGATCATCTCGCGGATCGCGGCGCGGGTGACGATGTCGACGGTGCGGCCGTAATTGGGACGGCTGGTGCCGGCCATGATGCCGGGGTCGTCGCGGAACTGGGCGCGGACGTCCTCGACCACCGAACCCGCCGCCCGGCCGACCGCGGTCATGCCGAACGCGCCGAAGAGATAGGGGAGCAGCGCGCCGAGCAGCAGCCCGACGATGACGTACGGATTGGACAGCGAGAAATCGACGGTCAGGTCGGGGAAGAACAGCTTCAGGTCGGTGGTGTAGGCGCCGAACAGCACCAGCGCGGCGAGCGCGGCGGAGCCGATCGCATAGCCCTTGGTCACCGCCTTGGTCGTGTTGCCGACCGCGTCGAGGGCGTCGGTGCGGCGGCGGACTTCGTCGGGCAGGTTGGCCATTTCGGCGATGCCGCCGGCGTTGTCGGTGACCGGGCCGTACGCGTCGAGCGCGACGACCATGCCGGCGAGCGCCAGCAGCGCGGTGGCGGCGAAGGCGACGCCGATGATCCCGGCCAGCTGGTACGACGCGACCACCGCGACGACGATCACCAGCGTCGGCAGCGCGGTCGATTCGAGGCTGATCGCCAGCCCCTGGATGACGTTGGTGCCGTGGCCGGTGACGCTGGCCTTCGCGATCGACTTGACCGGGCGATAGGCGGTGCCGGTGTAATATTCGGTGATCCACACCAGGGCGGCGGTGACGACGAGGCCGATCATCATGCACCAGAACAGGTCCATGCCGGTAAAGCTCTGTCCGGCGACCGGCGCCTGTGCGCCCAGTGCCCCCTCGACGGTCAGCGTGTCGCCGCCGGGATCGAGGAAGCCCGCGCCGCCGATCACGGCGTTCAGGTCGCCCAGCGCCCAGCTGGCGGCGAAGTAGATCGCCGGGACGGCGAGCAGCGCGGTGGTCCAGAACCCCTTGTACAGCGCACCCATGATCGACTGGCCCTTGCCCAGCCGGACCATGTAGGTGCCGAGGATCGAGGTGACGATGCACACCCCGCCGACGATCAGCGGCAACGCCATCAGCCGCAGCAGTTCGGCGGGCGGTGCCTGTACCAGCAGCGCGATCGACACCATGGTCAGGCCGATGGTGACGACATAGGTTTCGAACAGGTCGGCGGCCATGCCGGCGCAGTCGCCGACATTGTCGCCGACGTTATCGGCGATGACCGCCGGGTTGCGGGGGTCGTCCTCCGGGATGCCGGCCTCGACCTTGCCCACCAGATCGGCGCCGACGTCCGCCGCCTTGGTGAAGATGCCGCCGCCCAGCCGCGCGAAGATCGAGATCAGCGACGCGCCGAACGCCAGCGCGGTCAGCGCCTCCACGACCTCGCGGTCGCCCGGACCATGGCCGGCGATGGCGACGAGATACCAGAAGATGCCGGCGATCGCGAACAGGCCGAGCCCGGCGACCAGCATCCCGGTGATCGCGCCCGAGCGGAACGCCATGGTCAGGCCCCCCTGCAGCGAATGGCGCGCGGCTTCGGCGGTGCGGACATTGGCGCGGACCGAAATCTCCATGCCGACATAGCCCGCCACGCCCGACAGCACCGCGCCGATCACGAAGCCGACGGTCGACAGCGCGCCCAGCGTGGGGAACAGGATGATGGCGACGATGACGCCGACGATGGCGATGGTGCGGTACTGGCGGCCCAGATACGCCTTGGCCCCTTCCTGGATCGCGGCGGCGATGTCCTGCATCCGCGCGTCGCCCGCGGGTGCGCGCAGCACCTGCATACTGGTGAAGATGCCGTAGAGTATGGCCAGCGCGGCACATGCCATGGCCAGATAGACGATCGTCATCCGCAAACCCCTCCTGCATGGGGTCGCCCGGCTGTCTCGTCGGGTCGATGCCCCTGAAGCCGTTCAGCTTATGCCGATGGGCGGGGGGCGCAACCGTTAATTCCTTCCCGGCACGGGGAGGCTCTGGTGCTGGTAACCCAGCCGGTCGGGGAGGGGGATGGGTTGGCCGTTCCGGAACAGGTGCAAGCCTTCGCCCTGCGCGAACGAGCCGATGCGGGTCGCGGCGACCGGCGGCTCGCCATCGCAGGCGAACAGCAGTTCATAGTCGTCGCCCGCCGTGGCGGCACTCAGGGCGTCGTGGCCGAACGCTTTTAGCTCATCCGACAGCGGCACGCTCGCGAGATCGATCGTCACCGCAAGGCCGCTGGCCGCCGCCATGCGGCGGGCGTCGATCAGCAGGCCGTCGGACACGTCCATCATCGCATGGACATGGGGGGCAAGCGCCTGTCCCGCCGCCAGTCGCGGGGTCGGACGGCGGTAGCGGTGCAGGAGCGTCGCCGGCCCCGCCGCCCCTCGCGCGATGGCGAGGCCCGCGCCGGCATCGCCGATCGTGCCGGTGACCCACAGCGCGTCGCCCGCCCGTGCGCCGTCGCGGCGGGGTGCATAGGGGCTGCGGCCGATGGCGGTCAGCGACAGGATGCGCGGGGCGCGTGGGGGCAGCTTCACCGTATCGCCGCCGAGCAGGGGGCAGGCGAAGGCGCGCAGGACGTCGGCCAGCCCGGACAGGAAGGCACGGTCCCATGCGTCGTCACCGATCGGGTAGCCGAGCATCACCCCGACCGGCACCGCGCCCTTGGCCGCGAGGTCGGACAGGTTGGTCGCCACCAGCTTCCACGCGACATCGGCCGGCGGATCGAGGGTAAGGAAATGCACGTCTTCGACGATCAGGTCCTTGGTCAGCACGAGGTCGCCGAGATGCGCGGCGTCGTCGGTCAGCCCAAACGCGCCGGGATGCAGCGGCAGGGTGCGCAGCAGGCCGAGGAAGTCGGCTTCGGTCATGCCGGCGCGATCCATGCGCCATGGGCGTGGGCGGTCGCCAGCATCGCCGGTTCGCCATGGCCGGGCCAGCTCTGCACGATCAGTTCCTGGCGTTGCAGGACGCGGTCGGGCTCCATGCGGACCCACGCGAGCGGGTGGCCGGGCGTGGCGCGGGCCGCCGCCTGCGCCATCATCGCGGTGATCGCGGCGCGGCGGGCGTCGCCGAGATATTGCCAGACGACCGAGTGCATCAGGACACGGGTCACGCCCTCCGCCTGCGGTTCGGCGAGCCGGTTGCGGAGCCAGTCGACCGCGTCGCCCTGCGCCAGATCGACCGGGCGGTCGCGCAGCATCGCGGTGGCGGCGGCGAGGCGCGCCTGCCGTTCGGGCTGGTCCGCCCAGATATAGCCGGACAGGCGCGCCGCGACTGCCGGATCGGTGGCGTCGAGCGGCTGGATATCGATGCCGCACACCCGGTCGATCCGGAGCGGCACCGCAGGCGGCGGGGGACCGCGCCAGTCGGGGCGGATCGTGACCGGCGCGTGCTCCGGTCCGACCGTTACCCCGCCGAGATCGAAGCGATAGCGGTCGATCAGCAGGTTGAGCCCGGCGCTCGACCCGATTTCCAGCAGTTCGAGCCGCGGACCGTGGCGCCGCGCGACCTCCAGCAGCCCGGCCATCAGCACGCCGGACCGCATCGGTTCGTTGGTCTGCGGCGGGCCGTCCAGCCATGGCAGCAGCGCGGCGTCGTGTTCGACCAGCACCCGGCGCAGGATCGGCCCGGCATCGCCCGTACCCGCGAACAGGCCGGTCAGCGCGGGATCGATGCCGGTGCGGGCGAGCGCATGGAGGCCCCCGACGAGGCGCAGCGGCAGCGCGTCGGGGATCGGTTCGCCCGGCCAGTCGAGCACCGCCCGGCCGGTCCGGCCGTCGCGGGTGAGGGCGGTGGCGAGCGCATCGCACACGGCGGCCGTGATCGGCGCGTCCATCGCCGCGCAGAAGGCGGCCTGCTGGCGAAAGGCTTCGCGATTCGTCGGTTCGTCGGCCATGGCGCGCGTGTTGCGCCCGCCGCTGGCCCCAAGTAAAGCCCGCCGTGCCCATGACCGACCCCATCATCATCGCCGTGCCCAAGGGGCGCATCCTCGACGAAGCCATGCCGCTGCTCGCCCGCGCCGGCATCGTGCCCGAGGCGGCGTTCAGCGATCCCGACAGCCGTGCGCTGCGGTTCCGCACCGATCGCGCCGATATCGACCTGATCCGCGTCCGCGCGTTCGACGTCGCGACCTTTGTCGCGCATGGCGCGGCGCAGCTGGGCATCGTCGGGTCGGACGTGCTGGCCGAGTTCGACTATTCGGAGCTGTACGCGCCGGTCGACCTGAAGATCGGGCATTGCCGCATCTCGGTCGCCGAGCCGGCACACATGGCCGAGGGCGACGATCCGCGCGGGTGGAGCCATGTGCGCATCGCCACCAAATATCCGCACACGACCCAGCGCCACTTCGCGGCGCGGGGCGTTCAGGCCGAGTGCGTGAAACTGAACGGTGCGATGGAGCTGGCGCCGGTGCTGGGCCTCGCCCCGCGCATCGTCGATCTGGTGTCGTCGGGGCGGACGCTGAAGGAGAACGGCCTCGTGGAAGTCGAAACCATCGCCGAGGTGACGTCGCGGCTGGTCGTCAATCGCGCGGCGTTCAAGACCCGCGAACAGGTGGTGCCGCTGGTCGATGCGTTCCGCCGGGCGGTGGCGGCATGATCCGGCTGGACGCGGGCGCGGCGGGCTTCGCCGCCGACTTCGCCGCGCTGGTCGATGCCCGGCGGGAAGCCGACAGCGACGTGGCGCGCGACGTGGCGGCGATCCTGCGCGCGGTGCGCGACGATGGCGACGCGGCGGTGCGGGCGTTCACCGAGAAGTTCGACGGGCACGACCCCGACGCGACCGGATGGCGGATCGAGCGGGCGACGTGCGACGCGGCGCTGGCCGGGCTGGAGCCGGAATTGCGGGCGGCGCTGGAATTGGCGCATGGCCGGATCGTCGCCTATCACGCCAAGCAGCGGCCCGAGGATCGCGACGAGGTGGACGCCGACGGCGTGCGGCTGGGCGCGCGGTGGAGCGCGGTCGCGGCGGCGGGGGTCTATGTGCCCGGCGGCCGCGCGGCCTATCCGTCGTCGGTGCTGATGAACGTGGTGCCGGCCAAGGTCGCCGGGGTCGGGCGGATCGTGATGGTCACGCCGACGCCGAAGGGCGAGGTCAATCCGCTGGTGCTGGCCGCCGCGGCGCTGGCCGGGGTGGACGAAGTGTGGCGGATCGGCGGGGCGCAGGCGGTCGCCGCGCTCGCCTATGGCACCGACCGGATCAAGGCGGTCGATGTCGTGACCGGCCCCGGCAATGCGTGGGTCGCCGAGGCCAAGCGGCAGCTGTACGGCGTGGTCGGGATCGACATGGTCGCGGGACCGTCCGAGATCGTGGTCGTGGCCGACGGGCAGAACGATCCGGAATGGATCGCCGCCGATCTGCTGAGCCAGGCCGAGCATGACCCGACCAGCCAGTCGATCCTGTTCACCGACGATGCGGGCTTTGCCGACCGGGTGGCGCAGGCGGTCGACCGGCAGATCGCAGAGCTGGCGACCGGACAGGTGGCGCGGGCGAGCTGGGATGCGAACGGGGCGATCGTGATCGTGCCGACGCTGGCAGATGCCATGCCGCTGGTCGACCGGCTGGCGCCCGAGCATCTGGAACTGGCGGTCGGCGATCCCGAGCCGTTGTTCGCGGTGGTCCGGAACGCCGGGTCGGTGTTCCTCGGGCGGTACACCCCGGAAGCGGTCGGCGACTATGTCGCGGGGCCGAACCATGTGCTGCCGACCGGGCGGCGGGCGCGCTTCGCGTCGGGGCTGTCGGTGCTGGATTACATGAAGCGGACCAGCTTCCTGGGGATGGACGCGGCGGCGCTGGCGAAGATCGGACCGGCGGCGGTGACGCTGGCCGGCGCCGAAGGGCTGCCGGCCCATGCGAAGTCGGTGGCTATCCGGTTGTAATGGTTCGGGTATTTCTGTGCGGTTGGGCCAAAGGTCACAAAGGTCACACTCGCCACGGTTTCGCGTAGCGCGATGTTGTGCGTCGCCCCGGCGAAGGCCGGGGCCTCGTGCGGCGAGGCGTGCGCTCCATGACCGGGAGATCCCGGCCTTCGCGGGGATGACGTTCGTGGCGTGGTATGGCGGTTCTGCGCCAAAGGTCACGAAAGTCACACTCGTGCGCGATTGTGCGCCGTTCGGGTCGGGCACGGTTCGGGGGCGGACGGTTCAAAGAGCGCGGGCACCCTGTCATGGACGATGCCTGTAGGAAAGCGGGGCCTCGACTTGGGGGCAAAGGTGGGTCTATGGGGCGGCGCTTATGACCAGCAAGAATTCCCGCCCGCGCGGTGCCCGTCAGGCCCGCGCCGCCGCCCGGTTGGCTGCCGTCCAGGCACTGTACCAGCATGAGATGGAAGCGACGCCGATCCCGGCGCTCCTCCACGAATTCCACCAGCACCGGCTGGGCGCGACGATCGAGGATGTCGAATATGCCGAGGCCGACGTCCAGTTCTTCGACGATATCGTCAAGGGCGTCGATGCGCGGCGCGAGGAGATCGACGCGCTGATCGCGTCGAAGCTGTCGAGCGGCTGGACGATCGACCGGCTGGACAAGCCGATGCGGCAGATCTTGCGCGCTGGGACCTATGAGCTGCTGGCGCGGGCCGACGTGCCGGTGGCGGCGGTCATCAGCGAGTATCTGGACGTGGCCGATGCGTTCTACGACCGGCGCGAAAAGGGGTTCGTGAACGGGCTGCTGGATTCGGTGGCGAAGGTGGTTCGGGGCTGACCTTGCCTATCCATACTCCCTCCCGTTTGCTTCGAGCGTAGGTTCGAGCTTGTCGAGAACCGTAGTCGAGAAGGGGTTGCCTCGAACGACCGGGTTCTCGACGGGCGCTTCTCGACAAGCTCGAAGCTGCTCGAACCGAACGGGGTGGGTGGGGCGAGGTGGCTCGACACAACTCCCTCCGTTCGTCCCGAGTAGCTGCTGAGCTTGTCGAAGCGGCGTATCGAAGGACCTGTGTCCCCAGTGCTTCGATACGGGCCTTCGACTTCGCTCAGTCCCTACTCAGCATGAACGGGGGCGGTAGGGCGAGTGGTCAACCAGTGCCTTATCGCCCGGTTCACCGCCTCCGGCGCCTCCCACGGCACGAAATGCCCGGCGTCGACCTCGACCACGCTCAGGTCGGGCACCAGGTCGCCCAGTCCCTCCAGTTGGACCGGTAGCAGCGCGCGGTCCTGCATCCCCCATACCACCAGCGTCGGCTGCGTCACCGGCGGGAAAGGGCCGTCGAGCCACGCCGGGCGCTCGACCGTTTCTTCGGGCGTGGGGACGACGATCGGTGAGGCGCGGTACCAGTTGAGCATCGCGGTCATAGCGCCGGGATTGGCCCATTCGGCGAGATACGCCGCCTTGTCCTCGCCCGCGATTGCGCGGGTCACGAAGTTCGCGAAGCCGGTGGCGAAGAAGCGTTCGAGCCCGGCGCCGACCAGTCCCCGGTCGAGCGAGGTGTCGCGGAAGCGGGTCATGTACTGGCTGGCGGCGCGCTGTGCCGGGTCGTCGAACAGCGCGCGCTGGAAGACCAGCGGGTGCGGCGCGTTGCAGATGACCAGCCGTTCGATGCGGTCGGGATGGCTGAGCGCCGCCATCCACGCGATCGCGCCGCCCCAGTCATGGCCGACCAGCGTGAAGCGGCCGATGTCCAGCGCATCGGCGAGCGCGATCAGGTCGGCGACGATGTTGGCCGGCGAATAGTCTGCCACCGCGGGTGGCTTGTCCGAGGCGGCATACCCGCGCTGGTCGGGCGCGACGACATAATGGTCGCGGGCGAATTCGGGCAGCTGGTGCCGCCACGTCCGGTGCGATTCGGGAAAGCCGTGGAGGAAGATCATCGCCGGATGCGCGCGATCGCCCGCGACCGCGACGTCGAGCGCGACGCCGGTCGACAGCGCGATGCGGGTGAGGGCGGTCATGGGTAGCTGACCGTCTTGGGCACTTCGGGGATCGGAATGAATTCCTCGGCATCGTCGGGCACTTTCGGGAAATTGCCCGCCTTCCAGTCGGCCTTTGCCTGATCGATGCGGTCGCGGCGGGACGACACGAAGTTCCACCAGACGTGGCGCGGGGTCGTGAACGCCTCGCCACCGCACAGCATCACCCGCGCGCCGCCCGACGAGCGCAGCGTGGCGGCGATGCCGGGGCGCAGCACGTAGAGCGTCATGGGGTCGAGCGGCACGCCGTCCAGCGCGGCGTCTCCATGGGTCATGTAGAGCGCGCGTTCGTCGGCGCCGGCATCGATCGGGATCGCGCCGCCGCGCTCCAGCACGATGTCGGCATAGATCGTCGCGGCGTACTGGGTGGTCGGGGCCGATACGCCCCACAGGTCGCCCATCACGACGCGCGCGGTCGCGCCATCGCCGGTGACGACCGGCAGCTTCGCGGCTTCGACATGTTCGAACGCGGGGTCCATCTCTTCCCTGTCCTCGGGCACCGCCAGCCAGGTCTGGATGCCCGAGAGCAGCGGGCCGCCGGCGCGTTCGTCGGCCGGCGAGCGTTCGGAATGGACGATGCCGTGGCCCGCGGTCATCAGGTTGACCGCGCCGGGTTCGATCCGGGCGAAGGTGCCGAGCGAATCGCGATGGTCGATCGCGCCGCCGAACAGGTAGGTGACGGTGGCGAGGTTGATGTGCGGGTGCGGGCGCACGTCGATCCCCTGACCGGGGTCGAGTTCGGCCGGGCCCATCTGGTCGAAGAAGATGAACGGGCCGACCATCGTCCGCGTCCGGGTGGGCAGCGTCCGGTGGACCTTGAACCCGCCCAGATCGTGGGTGACCGGCAGGATCGTCTGGAGGAAGAAGCGGTCGTTTTCCATCAATCGGCGTCCAGTTCGGGATAGTGGCGGAAGATGCCGTTGTCGTTGAACGGAATCCGGCGGTCGCTGGCCAGATAGTCGGCGATGCCGGGCAGCGCGGCCACCGCATCGCGGATCGCGACCAGCCGCGGCAGGCGCGGCTCCAGCGTCGCCATCCGCCGGGGAAAGGCGTGGCGCAGCCCGTCGACCACCTGGAACAGCGAGGTGTCGACATAGGTCCAGCGATGGTCGATCGCCCAGGGGCCGTCATGCTCGCCGAGCAGCGTTTCGAACCAGCCGAGGAATTTGGGCATGCGCTGGTCGCGAAACTGCGCAGCGGCGCGGGCGGCCTCGGGACGCTGGTCGCCGTAATAGGCCCCCATGTCGACCGGATGGTGGACGGCATGCACTTCGGCGACGAGGTCGGCGATGGTCAGTTGCCACTGGTTCGCCCAGCTGCGGTCGCGGATGCTGGAGAGCGCAAGGCCGTGGCGCTCGCCCAGATATTGCAGGATGTTGGCGACCTGCGCGATGCGCAGGTCGCCCAGTTCGAGAAAGGGCGGGGCGAAGGGCGCACGCGGCGACGCCGCCATCCGGCGCTGCATCGCGTCGACGCCGTCTTCGCGGGCGCGGTCGCGATAGGCGATGCCGGCGCCCTCCATGGCGAGGCGGACGAACTCGCCGCGCCCCTGCAGCGTCGGCCAGTACCACAAGTCGTAGTTCAAGCGGCGTCTCCGGCCGCGCGGGCGCGGATCGCCAGCGCGTGGATGCGGGTGGCGAGCAGGTCGGCGAGCGCGCGATTGACCAGCCGCTGGCGTGCGACGCGCGACTGGCCGGAAAAGGCGGCTGCCACGATCTCCACGGAAAAATGCGTCTCGCCCGTGCCGTCGTCGCCCATATGGCCGGCATGGTGGTGGCTGTCGTTGGTGACGATCAGGTGCGTCGGGTCGAGCGCATCGCGCAGACGGATGGCGATCAGATCGGCGAGCGGAACGGTAGCGGTATCGGTCATCCGACCTATATAGCGCGTTTTGCCAGAGGGAGTCGCGTGGCGCGCGAGAAGATCAGCAAGGACCGGCCGAATGCCCGCTTTCACGGCCGCGTGGAAGCCAATGGCCGGCCGTGCGAAGTGCCCGGATGCGGGCAGGCCGGCGAGTTCCGCGCGCCGCCGCTGGAAGGGGCGCCGCAGGGTGGCGAGCGGCCGAACGCCTATCGCTGGTTCTGCCTCGACCATATCCGCGCGTTCAATGCGGGGTATAATTACTTCGCGGGGATGACGGCGGAGGAAATCCACGACGCGCAGCGCCCCTATGCCGGGTGGGAGCGCGAGACGCGCGCCTTTGCGCGGGCCGGTGGCGATCCGGGGCCGGCGTGGGCCGACTATGCCGACCCGCTCGACGCGATCGGCGCGAAGTTCCGGACCGTGCGCGAGGCACGCGGCGAACGGCAGGACGGCCGGCCGCTGAGTTCCGCCGACCGGTCGGCGCTGAAGGTCATGGGGCTGGCGGTCGATGTCGACCGGACGGGATTGCGCAAGCGCTATTCGGAACTGGTGCGGCTGTATCATCCGGATCGCAACGGCGGGGACCGCAGTCACGAGGCGGCGTTGCAGAAGGTGATCGCGGCGTATCAGCAGTTGAAGGGGGCGGTGGCGTTTGCTTGAGGATAGTGCCTCAGCTTCAACCGTTCGTGCTGAGTAGGGGCTGAGCGAAGTCGAAGACCCGTATCGAAGCATTCAGCCGCAGGCGGTCCTTCGATACGCCCCTTCGACAAGCTCAGTGGCTACTCAGGACGAACGGTTGCTGGTTACATCGGCAGCCGTCAATCCAGCCCCACCGCCACCGCCTCCAGCTGCTGCGCGACCATCGCCCAGCCGCCCTCGAACCCCATTTCGGCGTGCATCTTCGCGGTTTCCGCGTCCCAGTGGCGGGCGGCGGCGCGGTAGAGGGTGGCGCCGCCGTCCTCTGCGAAGGTGAAGGCGCCGACGAACGCCAGCTGCTGCGGCTGCGGGTGCCAGCCGGGGCGCAACGCATTGGTGAAGACGATGCGTTCGTGGGGCACGACGTCGAGGATCACGCCCTCGCCGGTCATTTCCTCGCCGCCGGGACCGCGCATCGTCGTCGCGAAGCGGCCGCCGGGGTGCAGGTCGAGGCCGAGCAGTTCGGTGGTCCATGGCCGCGGCGCCCACCATTTCGGCAGATGCTGCGTCCATGCCCGCCACACGAGGTCGATGGGGGCGGCGATGCGGCGTTCGATCGCCAGTTCGTGTTCGTCGGTCATGCGCGTGGTCCTACCAGCCCGAAGCGGGCGCCCATGGGATCGCTGGCTACCACGGAAAAGCTGCCGCCGGGAATCTCGTCGGGGCCCTGGATCACGCTGCCGCCGCCCGTGACGATGCGTGCGGTCGCGGCGTCGATATCGGCGACCAGCGCATAATATTGCCAGCCGACCTGCCCGCCCGGCACCATGCCCATCGCCGCGCCGAGGCAGGTGTCGCCATTGTGCAGGAACTTGTAGTCGCCGAGCGGCCCCATCGGCATCCCGCCTTCCTGTCGCCAGCCGAAGCGGTCGGCGTAGAAGGCGATGGCGCGATCCTGATCGGGGGCGGTCAGCTCGTTCCAGACGAAATGGCCGGGCGTCGCATTCTCCGACCCGCAGAAGGACGTGCTGGCGGTATCGCGCTCGCCGCGCATCAGGTAGAGGGCGGCGGCCTGCGGGTCGGTCAGCATCGCCATGCGGCCGACGCCGGGCATGGTGGTGGGTGGCATGTGCTGATGGCCCCCCGCGCCCACGAAATCGGCGGCGGCGGCATCGACATCGTCGACCGCGACATAGCCGAGCCAGGTCGGCGCCGGCATCGCATCGGGCATCGCCATCAACCCGGCGACCGGCTGTCCATCGGGGGCCGTGAACAGGCGATAGTCGATCCCGGGCGTGCCCGAATCCTGCAACGTCCAGCCGACGACGTCGGCGTAGAAGGCCGCCGCCGCATCGATGTCGCGGGTCAGCAGTTCGTACCAGATGAAATCGCCGTGCCGGTTCATTTCGCTGCTCCCATGGTCCGGTCGAAAATCGGGGTGAAGCCGCCGTACAACATGCGTCGGCCATCGAAAGGCATGTCGCGCCCGGCCAAGCGCGGGTCGGCCATGATCGCGCCCCAGCCGGCATCGCGCGCCGCGCGCGACGGCCATTCGATCCACGACCAGGCGACGACCTCACCGTCCTCCAGCGCGACGGCGCGGGCGAAGTCGGTGTGCGTGCCGGCAGGTACGTCGTCGCCCCAGCATTCGACCACGCGCACCGCGCCATGTTCGACGAACAGCCGCGCCGATTCTGCTGCGAAACCGGTATAGGCATCGCGCGCGCCGGTCGCGACCGGGGTCAGGCAACCGTCGACATAGCCGGTCGCGCCGGTTCCCCGTTCGTCGACGATGGTGGCGAACCCGCCATAGATCATGCGCCTGCCATCGGAGGGCATGTCGAGTTCGGCCATGCGCGGATCGGCCATCATCGCCGCGCCCACAGCATCGCGCGTCGCACGGTCGGGATATTCGATCCAGCTGAACAGGACGTCCTCCCCCTCCGCCAGCGCGACCGAACGGGGGAAGTCGGTGTGGGTGCCGGGGGACACGTCGTCGGCCCAGCATTCGACCAGCCGGCCGGCGCCGAGATCGGCGAAGATCGCCGACGCGGCCGCGACATGCGCTTCATAGGCGGCGCGGTTGGCACGCGGGACCGGGGTCACGAAGCCGTCGATATAGGTCATGGACATTCTCCCTTGCTCGCCCGGACCGGCGGCGTGCCGGTGAATCCCGCCAGCTGCGCGGCGAGCGCGCGGGCGAAGGCGGGGCGGGCGGTGCCCCGCGCGACATAGTCGACCAGCGTCGGATGGCGTTCGAGAAGCGCGCTGCCGTCCATGATCCGCAGCACCGCGACCATCATCAGGTCGCCGATGCTGAAGTCGCCGTCGAACCATGGCCGATCGTCCAGCCGCGCCGCGACCTCGCCCAGCCGCTGCGCGATGCGTGCCTCGATCGCGGGCAGGCGCGGGGCGGACCACGGCTTGTCCGCTTCGAACAGCGTGGCGATGGCATGGTCCATGATCGGCGGCTCGACGATGTTGAGCGCGGCGAACAGCCATTCGGTCGCGCGTGCCCGCGCCGCCGGATCGCCCGGCAGCAGCACACCGTGGCGCTCGGCGACGTGCAGCACGATCGCACCCGATTCGAACAGCGTCAGGGGACCGTCCTGATAGGTCGGCACCTGTCCGAACGGCTGGCGGGCGCGGTGCTCGGGCGCCGTTTGCGCGCCCTGCGCCAGATAAAGGACGTCGTAGGGCTGGCCCGCCTCTTCCAATATCCAGCGCACGCGCAGGTCGCGGACCTGCCCCTTCGCGAAATCGGGGACCCAGTCGAACGCGGTGATGACCGGGCGGGTCACGGGTGCTGCCCGGCATGTGCTGCCACGTCCATCGTGAACGGACCCCAGCCATGGCCGTCCAGATCGGCGAAGGCGCGACTGTACATATAGCCTTCGTCCTCGGGATCGTGCAGTTCGCGTCCGCCCGCGGCGATCGCCGCTTCGGTGATCGCATCGACGCCCGCCCGGTCGTCGAACGACAGCGCCAGCAGCACCCCGCTTTCGCTATGCGCGTCGATGATCCGCTTGGGAGTGAAGGTGGCGTAGAAATCGCGGTCGAGCAGCATGACGTGGATGGTGTCGGACCAGGCCATTCCCGACCCGCGTTCGTTCGAGAATTGCTCGTTCTTCGTAAAGCCGATCGCTTCGTAGAAGGCGGTCGCGGCCGCCACGTCGGTGACGGCGAGGTTCACGAAAATCATCTTCGGCATGACACCCTCTCCCCAAGGTCGTGACGAATCGCTGTTTGTGTTGAGTGCGCCCATCGGTTACCAAAAGCAACGATGGAGTTAGAAAAAGTAACCAAGGAAGCGAAGCGGCGGTATGACGATGCCTGTGGGGCGGCGCTGGGCATGGAGTATGTCGGCGAACGCTGGGCGTTGCTGCTGATCCGCGAACTGTTGCTGGGGCCGCGCCGGTTCGGCGAAATCCGCGCCGGACTGCCGGGGATCAGCGCGAACGTGCTGACGCAGCGGCTGGCGGGGCTGGAGGCGGCCGGGATCGTCGGGCGACACCGGTTGCCGTCGCCCGCCAATGCGCAGGTCTATGCACTGACGCCATGGGGGCGGGAGGCCGAACCGGTGGTGCTGGCGCTGGCGAAATGGGCGCTGCGGTCGCCGGCGCACGACCCGACGCTGCCGTTTTCGGCGGTGTCGCTGATGCTGTCGCTCAAGATGCTGCTGGTGACGGAGCGGGCCGGGGACTGGCGCGCGTGCGTCGCGTTCCGATTCGGCGACGACCGCTATGTCGCGACCCTGGCGGACGGTGCGGTGCAGGTCCGGCGCGGGGCGGGCGAGGATGTCGATGCGACGCTGTCGGGCAGCCCGGGCGCGTTCCTGCCGGTCGTCTATGGCGGCAGGCCGCTGGCGATGGCGGAGACGATAGCGGTCGAGGGGAACCGGGCCATCGCCGAACGGTTCACGACGCTGTTCCGATTGCCGCCGAAGGTTGAGTAGGCGGCCCGCTTCGTCCTAAAGGACGCCGCGACGCATCTTGGCGCCCCCGCGAAAGGCCCGCATGACCACCGACCCTATGCCCCAGCCGTCCGAGACCACGATCCTGAGCGCCCCCGACCGGATGGTGAAGGTGCGCGAACTGTTCGGCATCGACAGCGACATGGAAGTCCCGGCCTTTTCGGTCGCCGACGAACGCGTGCCCGACGCCGATCCGGCCTATGTGTTCGATCCCGACACGACGCTGGCGATCCTCGCGGGCTTCGCGCACAACCGGCGGGTGATGGTGCAGGGCTATCACGGCACGGGCAAGTCGACGCATATCGAACAGGTCGCGGCGCGGCTGAACTGGCCGTGCATCCGCATCAACCTCGACGCGCATATCAGCCGCATCGACCTGATCGGGCGTGACGCGATCGTGCTGAAGGACGGGCAGCAGGTCACCGAGTTCCGCGAGGGGTTGCTGCCATGGGCATTGCAGACACCGACCGCTTTGGTGTTCGACGAATATGACGCGGGGCGTCCCGACGTGATGTTCGTGATCCAGCGCGTGCTGGAGACCGAGGGCAAGCTGACGCTGCTCGACCAGAACCGCGTGATCCGGCCGAACCCCTATTTCCGGCTGTTCGCGACCGCCAACACGGTGGGCCTGGGCGATACGTCGGGGCTGTATCACGGCACGCAGCAGATCAACCAGGGGCAGATGGACCGGTGGAACATCGTCGTCACGCTGAACTACCTGCCCGCCGCGACCGAGGCGCGGATCGTGCTCGCCAAGTCGGGCGAATATGACAAGGTCGGCGGCAAGGAAGCGGTGGAGAAGATGGTGCGCGTGGCGGACATGACACGGCGCGGCTTCGTCAACGGCGACATCTCGACGGTAATGAGCCCGCGAACGGTCATCACCTGGGCGCAGAACGCGCTGATCTTCGGCGATGTCGGCTTCGCGTTCCGGCTGTCGTTCCTGAACAAGTGCGACGAGGCCGAGCGGGCGCTGGTGGCGGAATATTATCAGCGGGTGTTCGGGAAGGATTTGCCGGAGAGCGTGGTGGCGAAGGCGTAAAATCGGCGGCGCTTTCGCCCCGTATCCCCGCCTTCGCGGGGATACGGTGTTTGCGGGGAGGGCGCGCGCCATACCGGACCAACCCCACACCCCACCGCGACTCGCATTGACTCCCCTGTCAGCAGGCCCCATCCCAATCCCATGGCACATCTGCACCCGCTTGCCGTCGCTCCCGGCGACATCGACCATATGGGGCATGTCAACAATGCCGTGTACCTGTCATGGGTGCAGGACGCTGTCGTCGCCTATTGGGAGCGGGTCGCGCCGGCCGATGCGGTCGCGAAGCACCTGTGGGTCGCGCTGAAGCACGAGATCACCTATCGCCGGCCCGCCTTCCTCGACGATACGATCGTCGCAACGGTGGTGGCCGAGCGGGTCGAAGGGGTACGTGCCTATTTCTCCACGCTGATCCAGCGCGGTGAAGAGGTGCTGGCCGAGGTGCAGAGCACGTGGTGTTCGCTCGATTCGATCACCAAACGGCCCGTACGGGTGGCGCGCGACGTGGTGCATCGCTTCCTGCCCGAATAACGATTTCGTTTTTTGCAATTGCGATAAGAACCTGTGCAGTTGCGATGTTGCACTGCACAAGCGCATATCTCCGGCAACGAAACGACGCTTGTGCGTCGACCCCGACCAGCCGGAGAACAGACCATGCGCAGCTTTGCCGCCGCCGCCGCCTTTCGCGTTGCCCTCGTCGCAGCAGGCATGCTGATCCCGACGCTCGCCTCGGCCAACGAGCTGGAGCGTGATGGCTACAAGTTCGACTATACCCGCAGCGTGACCGACACGGGCGAAACCATCCTCGCCGGCACCGTCACCACCAGCGGCGAACCGTTCCGCCTGGTCGTGCGCGACCGCACCGTGTCGGGCGACGTCGGCGGCCGCCCGGTGCGCTTCCGTATCGCCAAGCCGCTGAACGGTTCGGCGCAGGTCGCGAGCCGCTAAGCTTTCGGTTCCCAGCCGGCTCTGGCGCCCGTCCCCGTCATGGGGGCGGGCGCTTTTGCGTTCGGGGTTCCAGCGGCGTGGTGGGCGGGGCTGGCCGGGGATGGGTTCACGCGGAGGCGCGGAGGCGCGGAGGGGTTGCGTTCGGGGCCACGTCCCCCGCGCCAGCGGCCTGATCTCCGGTCGAAGCCTGCGAGCCTGTCTCCCGATCGCGAGCCGCTCGCCCGGTACGCAACCCCTCCGCGTCTCCGCGCCTCCGCGTGAACCAACCTGCTACTTCGGCGCCATCCCCGTATAATCGATCCGCCACAGCCGGAGCGGCGAACCCTTCGGCAGGGCGACCGGGGTCAGCCACGCCGGCACCTTGTTGTGCGCCAGCAGGTCGTAAAAGCCTCCGGGCGAACGGGCGCGGTAGTTGGTGGTTTCCGCCATGTTGGGACAGGTCAGCAGATAGGTCGCGTGGTGCAGCGCGGCGATCGCGCGAAAATTCTCCGGATCGCCCTGGAACGCGTGGTGCACATCGAGGATCGCGTCGCCGTTGCGGTGATAGGGACCGGTGATGCCGTCGTGATGCGTCGCGACGATCAGGCGGGGGCCGAGATCGACATGGGTGAACATCACCGCGGCAGGGATACGGTTCAGCGCCTGTAGCGCGGGCAGGCTGGCGCAGCGCGATCCGGCGCGCAGTACCGTCTTCGTCCGGTTGTCGGGCGGATCGATGCGCAGCTTCTGCACGAGAAAGCCGACCGCCATGCTGGAGAGCACCAGTACGGCCGCGGCGGTGCCGAGGATGCGCACCACCCGGCTGTTGCGGCTGAGCAGCCATGGCAGCACGACCCATGCCAGCGCGACCGCGCCGGGCACCGCGAGCAGCTGTGCCGCCGGGCCGGAGCGGATCTGCCAGAACAGCATGGCGACGGCAAAGGCGGTGAACAGCGTGATTGCCGCCCAGGGCACGATCGTGGCCGTGCGCCGCGCGCGCCACGTCGCGAAGAGGGTGCCGAGCAGCCCGATGATCGGGCCGGTGATGATCGGCAGGATCGTGCGCCACGGCATCGAATAGAGCGGCTTGGCCTCCCGCACGTTGTTCAGCCAGGTGCGTGCCAGTTCGTCCGACACGCCCTCGGGTCGCTGCAGGCATTGCGGGAACAGCGCGGCGAACGCACCGGCGAGCACACCGCCGGCCAAGAGCGTCAGGACGAGGCGGACGATGCGGTTGGCCGGCGCGATCCATGCCAGCAGCACCAGCAGTGCGCCGCCCGCGACCACCGCCGACAGCCATATCGGCGTCAGCGCGTCGCACCGCATCGCATAGTTGGCGTTGGAGGCGAAGGCGACGAAGCCGACCGCGCTCCCCCCCGCTAGCGTCGCGCCATATACGGTCAGCCGTCGCGCCTCCGCCCGGTCCCATACCCAGCGCAAGCCGACGATCGCGCCGGCCATCGCGCAATAGGGCAGCAGTTCGAGGCCGATGGTGAGCGAAAAGGCCGAGGACAGGCCGACGACCATCCCGCCGCGCGCCTGTTTCGGATCGGCGAGGCCGGCGACGGTCCACGCGAGGCAGGCGAGCTGCCACCCGTGATGGTCGATCCGTTCGGGCATGAACATCAGCAGCGTCGACGAACAGCCGAACAGGAACAGCACGGCGAGCGGCCAGGCGACGGGGGCGACCAGCCGCCGCACCGTCACCGCCAGCGCCGCCAGCGCCACGCCCATCGGCAGCAGCGGCGCGATGCCGACCGCCAGCCTTTCCGCCCAGACCGGCCCGGCAAGGGGCTTGAGCAGCAGGATCAGCCCGGCGATCGGCAGGTCGACCAGCCGCGACCAGTGAATGTCGAGGCCGCCCGGCGGGTTCAGCCGATACTGGCGCAGATCGTACCAGCCCTGTCCGCCCAGCCATGCGCGGACCTGCATCAAGCGCATATTGTCGTCGGTGTCGGACAGCGCCAGCCAGTGGACCGCGTTCCACCGGTCCCACAGGAACCATGCGGCGATCGCGACCCAGGCGAGGAACAGCCAGCGCCGCCAATGGCTGTCGAGCGGATGGGGGCGGACTGGCATCTCGGTCAAAATCGCTTCCCCCGCGCCCTTGCGCATTCTACGGCAGGCATCCCGCCATGGTGGCGGTGGCCAAGCGCTGTATCGGATGGCGCGCAAAGGACAAGGGTGGCACGCGGGTGATCGCGCGGATCGAACGGTTGCTGGCGGACGGGGTACTGGGGCAGTTGATCCGCTTCGGGATCGTCGGCGGGCTGTCGACCGTGATCTACTCCGCCGTGTACCTCCCGCTGGTCTATCATGTCCTGCCGACCGGCTATGCGTTCGTCGCGGTCGTCCCGGCATTCGTCGTCGCCGCCGCGTTCGGCTGGTTCGCGCATGGCCGATGGAGCTTCCAGGGCCATGGCACGCGGACCCAAGGCGCCGAACAACCGGTCAGGTTCCTGTTGGTGCAGGGGTTCGGCATGGTGCTGAACGGGCTCTTCACCTTCGGCATGGTCGATATCGCCGGCCTTGCCGACTGGTCGCCGCTGGTGCCGGCGGTGCTGATCACCCCCTTCGCCACCTTCGCGCTCAATCGTTCATGGGTATTCGGATAAGATGGACCGCATCGTTTACGACCGCATGGCGGCGCACGACTCGACGCACTGGTGGTACCGCGCGCGGCGCGAAATCCTGGCGGATTATGTCGAGCGCTATGCCGGGTTGCCGCAGGACGCCCGCATCCTCGAGATCGGGTGCGGCACCGGGCACAATCTGCCGATGCTGGGCAGCTTCGGCAACGTCGATGCGATCGAGATCGATCCGGCGGCGCGCGCCATCGCGAGCGAGCGGCTGGGCAAGCCGGTCGGCACCGCGCCACTGCCGACGCTGGCCGGGGTGACCGGGCAGTACGACCTGATTGCGGTGCTGGACGTGGTTGAGCATATCGAGGACGACGTCGCGACGTTCCGCGGCATGGCCGACCGGCTGGCGCCCGGCGGCAAGATCCTAGTCACCGTGCCCGCGCACCAGTGGATGTGGAGCGCGCACGACGTGGTGAACCACCACCACCGCCGCTATTCGAAGGCGACGCTGGCCAAGGCGATCGGCGATGCTGGCTTGCAGCATAACGCCCTGCGCTATTTCAACTCGCTGCTGTTTCCCGCCGCCGTGGCGGCGCGGGTCGCGGGTAAAATCCGCGGCAAGGACGACAGCGACGATTCGCCTCCGCCGAGGCCGCTTAATGCCGCGTTCGAGGCGATCTTCCGGCTGGAACGGCATCTGCTGGGCCGCGTGCCGATGCCGCCGGGGCTGTCGATCGTGACGCTGGTGACGAAATAGGCTCGATACTGTCGCGCCGGACTTGATCGAGACTTCGACGGACGCCGACGGCCAGCCGTACCCCCGCGCAGGCGGGGGCAGAGCCAAGCAAAACAACGGTTTGCGCATTTGGCCCTGGATCCCCGCCTGCGCGGGGATGCGGTAGCAACCAAGCAGCGCCTACCCCCGCTTGAACCACTTCCACTTCGGCCCCGCCGATTGCAGCACGCCGCGTCGGAACAGCCGCGCGCCCACGCTGATCGTGATTGCGACCCACAGCAGCTGCCACGCCAGCGCGGCGAAATGCGGCCAGACGTCGCTGCTGGTCGCGGCGTGGCCGGCCATGGCGAAGGGCGAGCTGAACGGGAACAGCTCGGCCGCGGTCGCGATCCAGCTGCCCGGACGGCCGATCGCCGCCAGCGCGAAGCCGAACATCGCCATCTGGAAGATGGTGATCGGCAGCGACAGCATCTGGATTTCGCGCGGGGTCGTCGCCTGCGCGCCGACGGTCAGGAACACCGACCCCAGCAGCATGTATGCCAGCGTGAAATACAGGATGTAGAGCAGCGCGAAGGCCGGGAAGCCGATCGCCGGCGCGATGCCCGACAGGGCGGTGGCGAATTCGGGGGGCAGCAGCGCGCCGATATTGAGCGCGACCGCGACCCAGAAGGCGAGGAACAGGATCGCCACCCCGAACATGCCGATCAGCTTGCCGAGGAACACCGATTCGAGCGGCACGGCGGCGGCCAGCACCTCGATCACCTTGTTCGAACGCTCCTCCGCCATCGTGCCGACCGCCTGTCCGGCCAGCATCAGCGTGACGACGAACAGCGACACGACCGCGAAGGTGCCCGCCGCGTTCTTGCCGCCCAGCGAGGTGCTGTCGCGCTCGACACGGGTGAAGGTCGGTTGCGACAGGGGGGCCGCACCCAGGCCGGCGCGCTGGTCGCGCACCGCCTGTTCGGCCAGCGCCGCCAGATATCGGGCGGTGGTCGACAGCGGATTGGCATGCATCAGCTGTGGCCGGTCGAGCGGGCCGTACAGCACCGAGGGCACGTCGATATCGGGATCGGACAGCAGCGCCCGGGCCTGTGCCGCGGGATCGGCGTCGGGCGCGACGGTGGCGAGCGGGGGCAGGCCGCGTTCGCGCGCGATCGCCGGGCGGATCAGGGCATCGGCCGCGCGCAGCCGTGCCGCGTCGGCGGGGGGAACGATGGCGTAGATCTTTTCCTTGCCCTCCGTCCCCTGACCCACGGTCATCGCGCCCAGGCTGCCCATCGCGCCGAACCCGGCGAACAGCAGCGGGGCCAGCAGGAACAGCAGGAACATCGGCGTCATCACCGTCGCGATGAAATCGCGGCGCGCGATGGTCAGCGTCTGGCGGATCAGCCTGGCGGTGCCGCTCATGCCGCCTGCTCCAGTGCGGCTTCGCCGACGATGCGCACGAATGCGTCGTGTAGCCCGGGGCGTTCGATCGACAGTCCCGAAATGCCGTAGCCCGCGTCGATCAACCGCACCAATATCCCCTCTATCCCCTCGGGCGGCAGCGTGAAGCGCCACCCGCCTCGATCCTCCTGCGCATCGGCGGGCAGCAGGCCCGCGATGCCGGGCGCGGGATGGTGCGGCACGTAATGCGCCTTCATCGGCAGCAGCGCGCGGGCATCGTCCACCGTCCCTTCGAACCGGCGCTTGCCGTGCGCGATGACGCACAGCCGGTCGCACAACCGCTCGGCATGGGCCATGACATGGGTCGAAAACAGGATGGTGGCGCCGCGGTCGCGCTCGACGCGGATCAGCGCTTCCAGCCGTTCCTGATTGACAGGGTCGAGCCCGGAAAAGGGTTCGTCGAGGACGAGGAAATCGGGCTGGTGCACTACGCTGCCCAGCAGCTGGACGAACTGGGCCATGCCCTTCGACAATTTGCGGATCTTGCTGTCGATTGCATGGCCGAGGCCCGCCTGTTCGAGCATCACGCCGGCGCGCTTGCGCCCGACCGACCAGTCGAGCCCGCGCAACGCGCCCATGAACGCGATCGCCTCGCGCGCCTTCATGCCGGGATACAGGCCGCGTTCCTCTGGCAGATAGCCGACCCGGTCCGATGCGTCGCGTGGAGCGGCGTGGCCGAGCAGCGTACGGCTGCCTTCATCGGGTTCGATGATGCCCAGCAGCATGCGCAGCGTCGTCGTCTTGCCCGCGCCATTGGGACCGAGCACGCCGTACACCGCGCCGGTCGGCACGGCGAGGTCGATGCCGTCGACGACGCGGCGGTCGCCGAACCGCTTGACCAGTCCGGTCGCGCTCAAAGCCAAATGATTGTCCCGCAACCGACATCCCCCCAAACGACGCTCTTTAGCGTGCGCTGTGAAAAGCGTAGCGGGGGGATGTGATCCAAGACAAGGGCTCCCCCGGCGATATTGTCGCGCGGATTCGTGCCAGGGCGGCCGAATGCGGCTTCGTCGCGTGCGGCATCGCCCGCGCCGACGCCGCGCCGCGCACCGCCGAGCGGCTGCGCCAGTGGCTGGACGAGGGGCGGCACGGGTCGATGATCTGGATGGAGGAGCGTGCGCAGCAGCGCGGATCGCCCGCCGCGCTGTGGAGCGAGGTCCGGTCGGTCATCGCGCTGGGCATGAGCTATGCCCCGGCGGGCGATCCGCTGGCACTGGAGGGAGTGGGTGATCGCGGGCGCATCTCGGTCTATGCGCAAGGCGGCGATTATCACGACGTGGTCAAGAAGGCGCTGAAGACGCTGGGCCGCTGGCTGGCGCAGGAGGCGGGTTGCGACCTGAAGGTCTTCGTCGATACCGCGCCGGTGATGGAAAAGCCGCTGAGCGAGGCGGCGGGGCTGGGGTGGCAGGGCAAGCATACCAATCTGGTCAGCCGGACGCATGGCAGCTGGCTGTTCCTCGGCGCGATCTACACCACGCTGGACCTGACGCCCGACCGGCCGGGGCGCGACAGCTGCGGGTCGTGCGATGCGTGCCAGCGGGCGTGCCCGACGAACGCCTTTCCCGCGCCCTACCGGCTGGATGCGCGGCGCTGCGTCTCGTATCTGACGATCGAGCATGCCGGGCCGATCCCGGTCGAGTTTCGCGAAGGCATCGGCAACCGCATCTACGGCTGCGACGACTGCCTGGCGGTGTGCCCGTGGAACAAGTTCGCGCAAACGGCCGCCGCGAACCGGGCGTTCGCGGCGCGGGCCGAATTCGCCGCGCCGCGGCTGGCGGACCTGATCGCGCTGGACGATGCCGGGTTCCGCGAGGTGTTTCGCGGGTCGCCGATCAAGCGGATCGGCCGCAACCGCATGGTGCGCAACGCACTGATCGCGGCAGGCAACAGCGGCGATGCGGCGCTGATCGCGCCGGTGCGCGCGGCGTGCGGCGATGCCGATGCGGTGGTGGCGGAAGCGGCGGCCTGGGCGCTGGGGCGGCTGGACGGATTGGTCGAAACACGAATCGACCTGCAAACCGTTCGTGCTGAGTAGGGGCTGAGCGAAGTCGAAGACCCGTATCGAAGCACCTGCCACGGTCCTTCGATACGCCGCTTCGACAAGCTCGGCGGGAACGGCTTTGCTCCAAGCTCTCGACCCTAGCCCCCGCTCTCGCGCCGTACCGCCGCCAGTTCGGCGTTGCGGCGGCCCTGCACATGCGCCCAGTCGGGCGATTTCCAGTCGCCGCCCCAGATCAGCCGTTGGGCCTTCGCGGCCTCGCCCAGCGCGCGGAAGAAGATGTGCGCATCGGGTTCGCGCCAGTACCAGCGCTCGTCGACCAGATCGACGGCCCATGCCGCGGGCAGGCCGTCGGGCGTCTGCGCATTGTGGAAGCTGAAGCGGACCTTGCTGGTACCCGCCCGGACCAGCCGCTCCTGCACCGTGACCGAGCGCCAGCCATAGACGACGACCGGGCGGAAGCCGTCGTCGCGCAGCCGGTCGATCAGCGTCGCGACCTGTCGGCGGAACTGCGGGTGCAGGCTGGCGAGCTTGCGCGCCTGTGGCCAGTCGTTGCTGTCGCCCCAGCGGGCCGGTGCCGCGCGCAGCCGGGCGAGGGTGGCGCCGCCGGGATCGATGCGGCCATCGGCATCGATGCCGAACCGGTCCTGCACGCTGCGGATCGCGGCGATCATCCGGGGGCCGGCGATGCCGTCGATCCCGCCCGGCTCGATCCCGACCCGCAGCAACAGCCATTGGACGGTGCGCACGTCCACCGCCCGGTTGTCGCCGTCCTGCCCTACGCTCGCTTCGATCATCGCTCGCTCCGTCCTTGCTGGCGGCAAAACGCTGACGGGCGAAATCCTACATTACAAGGGGGTCGGCGCGGCCGGGGCGCGCCGCCGGCGGGGCTTCTTCGCAACGAACAGGCATGTATCGATCAGACGCACGGGTCCGTCACGCCGGATCAAGTCCGGGGTGAAGGAAGGGGCAGGCGTGTCGGCCGGCGAGGAATCGTTCGATACCGCTCGGCCGGCAACGTCATCCGATCGTTGCGCCATCCGGCTTTTCCTGTCGCGCGGCATCGGGTAACGCCACCCTCCATGATCCGTCCCGCGCTGTCCGTCGTCGTCCCCTGCTATAACGAGGCCGCGTGCCTCGACGTGCTGCATGCCCGCATCTCGGCGGCGGCGCGTGCGGTCGTGGGTGACGATCACGAGATCGTGCTGGTGAACGACGGGTCGCGCGACCAGAGCTGGGCGGTGATGGAGCGGCTGGCCGCGTCCGATCCGCGGCTGGTGGCGATCAACCTGTCGCGCAACCACGGGCACCAGCTGGCGCTGACAGCCGGGCTGGACCTGTGCGCGGGCGAGCGCATCCTGATTATCGACGCCGACCTGCAGGACCCGCCCGAGCTGTTGAGCGACATGATCGCGACGATGGAGAGCGAGAGTGCCGACGTCGTCTATGCGGTGCGGCGCAAGCGCGAGGGCGAGACGTTCTTCAAGAAGCTGACCGCCGCTGCCTTCTACCGCGTGCTCGACCGCGTCACCGACACGCCGATCCCGCTCGACACCGGCGATTTCCGGCTGATGAGCCGGCGGGCGCTCGACGCGCTGCTCAGCCTGCCCGAACAGGCGCGCTTCATCCGCGGCATGGTGGCGTGGGTCGGGTTTCGGCAGGTGCCGTTCCCCTATGACCGCGACGAGCGGCTGGCAGGCGAGAGCAAATATCCGCTGGGCAAGATGATCCGCTTTGCCCTCGACGCGGTGACCGGCTTCTCGACCGCGCCGCTGCGCCTTGCCAGCCATATGGGGCTGGTGCTGACCGGGCTGTCGCTGCTGCTGTTCGCCTATATCGCGATCGGATGGATTTCGGGCAGCGCGGTGCAGGGGTGGACGTCGACGATGCTGGTCGTCGTGTTCCTGGGCGCCGTGCAGATGTTCGTTCTGGGCATGATCGGCGAATATCTCGGGCGGCTGTACGTCGAATCGAAGCGGCGGCCGCTGTATCTGGTCGCCGATGTCGCCGGGCCGGTGAAGGGGCGGGCGAGCCTCGGCTATCGTGCCGGCGACCGGGGCGACGTGACGGTGTCGCCGATCCTGCCGGAGTTGCCCGAGCAGCAGTAGCAGGCGGGTTCACGCGGGGGCGCGAAGGTGTTCCGCTCGGAGCTTGTCCACCGACAGGCAAACGTCGCCCCAGCGAAGGCTGGGGCCTCAGGCGGCTCCTGCCACGCGCTATCCCGGAGAGATCCCAGTCTTCGCCGGGATGACGTCCAGTTCGAGGTAGTTGGTAAAGGCGGTAAGGCTGTTGTCTCCACCGAGCCTTGTCCCGAGTTCGCACCTTCTCCGCGCTTCCGCGTGAAAACAACCTATTGCGCGGCGACCTCCCCCAGCAACCACGACCGGATCGCGCTCGCGAGGTTCGGCGGATCGTCGCCCTCGATCCGCACCGCGTCGATCGCCGCGACCAGCGCCGACAGCGGCAGCGACCGCCGAGCCGCGGCTTCCTCCAGTGCCATCCAGAACCCCGGCTCCAGACTGATCGAGGTCGCGTGTCCGGCGATGGTGATCGACCGCTTCACCGGCCCGCGAAAGCCGCCGGGCGGGGCGGTCGGCTTCACGGGGTGTCGAACAGCGAGGCGAGCTGTTCGATCATCGTGCCCGCCAACTGTTCCGCGTCCATGATCGTCACCGCGCGCCCGTACCAGCGGGTCACGTCATGGCCGATGCCGATTGCGACCAGCTCGACCGGCGACTTGCCCTCGATCCACGCGATCACCTGTCGCAGATGCCGCTCCAGATAGCTGCCCGAATTGACCGACAGCGTCGAATCGTCGACCGGCGCACCGTCGGAGATGACCATCAGCACCTTGCGATCCTCGGGCCGTGCGATCAGCCGGCCATGCGCCCAGAGCAGCGCCTCGCCGTCGATATTCTCCTTCAGCAGTCCCTCGCGCATCATCAGCCCGAGCGATTTCTTCGCGCGCCGCCACGGCTCGTCGGCCTGTTTGTAGACGATGTGGCGGATGTCGTTGAGGCGGCCGGGCTGGAGCGGGCGGTTGGCGGCCAGCCACGCCTCGCGGCTCTGGCCGCCTTTCCATGCGCGGGTGGTGAAACCGAGGATCTCGACCTTCACGCCCACCCGTTCGAGGGTGCGGGCGAGGATATCGGCGCTGATCGCGGCGATGCCGATCGGGCGGCCGCGCATCGACCCCGAATTGTCGATCAGCAGCGTGACGACGGTGTCGCGAAACTCGGTATCGCGCTCGATCTTGTAACTGAGCGACTGCGCCGGATTGATGACGACCCGCGCCAGCCGCGCGGCGTCGAGCATCCCTTCCTCTTGGTCGAAGTCCCACGAACGCGACTGCTGCGCCATCAGCCGCCGTTGCAGCCGGTTGGCGAGCTTGGTCACCACCCCCTGCAACTGCACCAGTTGCTGGTCGAGATAGGCGCGCAGCCGTTCGAGTTCGTCGGCGTCGCACAATTCGGTCGCGGCGATGACCTCGTCGAACTTCGTCGTGAAGGCGCGATATTCGAACTGCGCGTTCAGGTCGGCGAAGGGGCGGTTGGGACGGACCGGCATCATGCCGCCCTCGTCTTCGCCATCGGCCATGTCGTCGCCCTCGGCGTCGTCATCCTCCGACATGTCGTCGCTCTGGCCGTCGGACTGGTCGTCGCTGCGATCCTGCCCGCGCGCCTCGACCTGTCCCTCGCCGCCCTGCTGCTCGCCCTTGTCCTCGCCGTCGTCCTGCGGGGTCTGTTCGTCGTCGCCCTCGGCATCGTCGCCGCCGTCATCGGCCTGTTCGGGTTCGACCTCGCCCTCGACCAGTTCGAG
Organism: Sphingomonas sp. 2R-10; assembly: GCF_030062225.1. Lineage (NCBI taxonomy): Bacteria > Pseudomonadati > Pseudomonadota > Alphaproteobacteria > Sphingomonadales > Sphingomonadaceae > Sphingomonas > Sphingomonas sp. 2R-10. The sequence goes on along the minus strand of NZ_JASCXF010000048.1, from coordinate 613 downwards.
GTCCTCGAGGATGCGGGTGATGTTGCGGCCGAACGCCGCCTGGTCGTCGACCAGCGCGGCCAGCGTGTCGAGCTGCGCACCGGCGCGTTCCTCGATCCAGTCGGACACCAGCGCCATCGCCGGCGCGGCCGCCGCCGGGGGCAGCCGGCCGGTCAGCCGTTCGCGCACCATCAGCTGGACGGCGGTCGACAGCGGCACCTCGGCCCGGGTGCGCGCCCGCGTGATCGGGTCGGAACGCATCCGCAGCGCCAGCGCATGGTCGAGATTTTCGGCGATCCCGTCATAGCCCGCCGATCCCAGCGCATCGACCCGCGCCTGTTCGACCGCGTCGAACACCGCACGCGCCACCGCGTCGGAAGGGGCGGCGCGGCTGTGCACGGTGGCATCGTGGTGCCGCATCCGCAGCGCGAAGCCATCGGCCAGCCCGCGTGCCTCCGCCACCTGGTCGGCGGGGAGGGCGCGGGCGGGCATCGGCACCTTGATATGCTTGCCCGACGCTACCGGCGCGTCGGCGGTGAACGCCAGCTCCACCTCCGGCTCCCCGGCGATCGCGCGCGAGGTGCCGCGCAGGACGTCGCGAAACCGGTCGAGGGGGGATTCCTGTGCCATGGGG
>NZ_JASCXF010000047.1:0-31395 GCF_030062225.1 Sphingomonas sp. 2R-10 | reverse complement strand
GTATCAGAGCTTGATCACCGACGTCCTTCAGGCCCCGCCTCCACCTGTACGCGGTCATATTCGCCATCTGCGTTTCCACGCGGATGATGGCGCGCGTCTTGAGGGTTGAAAACGGACATCAGAGCGTCCGGGCAGGGCCGCGTTGCCCTGCGGAAAGCGGCTGCGACGCTCAGTCGTTTACCTTTCGACCCTCCACGTCAGGATGTCGTGAGTTTCGCCAGCAGCGTCGCGGACATTCTTCATGATGCTGGTGACGGCCAGGCCTCCCGCCCGCAGAGCTAATTTGGCTTTCGCGAGCAGGCGCATCGGGCGGTCAATTCCAGCCAGCCAAAGCGAAACATCGCTGATGGCGCCACGCGCCTTCAGATGCGCTACCGCCCAGGCGGTTTGGTCATGCTCGGACTCGCATTGATAAAGCCTGTTGCCCATTTTCGCCCCCGGTGCGGCGGTCATGCCGCCTGTGCGATGACCTCTGACTTACACGATTGCCAGTTCCAGGGCAGCAATTCGTCGAGCCGGCCTTGGGGCATGTCGGCGATACGGGCGAGTACGTCGGCAAGCCAGGCCTGCGGGTCAACGTCGTTGAGCCTGGCGGTAACGATGAGGCTGTACATGAACGCTGCGCGGTCGCCGCCCCGGTCGGAGCCCGCGAACAGCCATGCTTTCCTGCCAAGGGCCACTCCGCGCAGGGCGCGCTCTGCGGCATTGTTCGTCAGGCAAATACGCCCGTCATTCAGGAAGGCCGTGAAGGCCGGCCAGTCCTTCAGCAGATAGTCGCACGCGGCCGCGACCGGGCTGTGGCGCGCCATCGCGCCGCGCTGACGACGCAGCCATGTGCCAAGGTCCGTGGCCAGCGACAGGCTTAGTTCCTGACGCGCGGCCTGCCGCTCTGCCGCAGTCTTGCCGAAGATGGCGTGCTCGATGTCGAACAGCGCGTCGATCCGCCGCCGAGGCCAAGGTGCTGATCGAGGCCTGGCGACGGGACTACAACGAGAGCCGTCCTCACACATCGCTTGGCTGGCTGACGCCGGTCGAATATGCTGCCGCCACGGCCAAGATCGCGGCCGAATGAACGCCGGATGCTCACCCTCGACTTGGATGAGAAACCGGGGGACCCTCACACCGTCCGCGCCCACGTCTCGGCAGCGGGCGGAAAAGGGGGGCTGATCGACGGGCTCTTGGCCGCTCGCGGGGCGGGTTCACCAGTAAGCTTCACTGCCTGGCCGACGCCCTCGGGCGACCGCTCGCCTTTCATCTGACGGGAGGCGAAGCGGCAGACTGCAAGGCGTATGATGCTCTGATTGTCCTGCCAGAACGCACGCCTAATGCTCTGCTTGCCGACAAGGGCTATGACGCCGATGCGATCCGTGCCGACTTGGCGAAGCGGAACATCGAGCTGGTCATTCCCGGCCGCTCAAATCGCCGCGTGAAGATCGAGCACGACAGGATGCTCTACAAGCAGCGTAACCGCATCGAGCGCATGTTCGGCCACCTCAAGATCAACCGCGCGATCGCCACCCGCTACGACCAATTGGCCAGCAGCTTCCTCGGTATGGTACACCTCGCTACCGCAAGATACTGGCTCAAATTTGTCCACGTCGCCTAGGCCTTGCCGGACGTGTATCTCGACTGCCCGCCGGCAAAGTTCTGAGATCACCAAAGTCTTTTCGATCTTGCATTTTGATGGCAGCGTGACCGCGGTCTTCCTTAGGCAACGCTCGGCCAGCATTATGAATCGCCCCAGGTTCTCCGGAGGCTCCAATTCCTGAGAAGGTGGAGCCCGTATGAGCAAGACGACGAACAAGTTTGCGCCCGAGGTCCGCGAGCGAGCGGTGCGGATGGTACTGAATCACGAGCGCGACCATCCGTCGCGATGGGCGGCGGTGGTTTCCATTGCAGAGAAGATCGGCTGTGCGTCACAAACGCCGCATGAGTTGCTGAAGAAGACCGAAGTCGACAGCGGTAAGCGCGCCGGGTTCCGACCGAGGTGGTGGACAAGCTGAAGGCGTTGGAGCGCGAGAACCGCGAACTGTGTCAGGCCAACGAGATCTTGCGCCCTTCCAATCAACGGCTTCTGTCGCAAAAGTGACGACATACGAGACGTTCGGAAGTCAGGACATGCGCGACACAGGTACGTCAGGGTTTGCGAGCAGCCGGTCCGCTGTCGCTCACGGTCTCCGCCCCGCTCCTGTTCGCCTTGATCGCCGTAATGTCGCGCTGCTCGGGCGCCGCCAAGAATATGGCATCGGCGATCGATTGAAAGCCGCAGGTCCGCAGGTACAGGTCGAAGGCGACAAACAGCGCACCGATTGCGTCTACACACGTCAGCTTCTCGCGAAATAGCCAGCTGGTGTTCTCATCGGGCGTCGGTGCCTCCAAGTCAAAGCCTAGGAACCACAGCTAGCTCAGCCGGTCGTGGGTCAAAAATCGATGGCCGCATTGCTCACCGTGTTCTCTCTAACAGGAAGCCGTTACCCGACGGATCCCTCGAGCGCGGCACGAGTGTCGGCCAGCGCCAGATCGACGAGCTTGCGCATCGCCCCGGCGGCGGCCTGACCATCGGCGCCGACGATCGCGTCGTAGACGGCGACATGTTCGGGCATCGGATCGCGCGGCAGGGCGCGGTCCCGTTGTTTCAGCTGGGTCGTCCATTCAACCGCCGCGGAGATGCCGGCGCTGAGAGTTATCAACGCATCGTTGCGCGATGCCGTCAGGATGGCGGCATGGAATTCGCGGTCGGCCGCCCGCCCCGCATCATTCGACAGCGTGTGGCGCCGCATCCTGCCCAGCGCGTCCTTCAACATCCTCAGATCGTTACGGTCGCGGCGCTCGGCCGCGAAGGCCGCCGCGGCCGGTTCGACCACCGCGCGCAATTCGAACAGGCTGCGCAGCAACCGCATGTCGGGCTCATCCGCAAAGGCCCAGGCGAGTACATCGGGATCAAGCATGTTCCACCGATGGCGCGGCAGGACGCGGGTGCCGGATTTGGGCCGGCTTTCGACCAGTCCCTTGGCGATCAGCGCCTGCACCGCCTCGCGATAGGCGCCGCGCGACACGCCGAGCGATTCCGCAAAGGCGAGTTCGCCCGGCAACGCATCGCCCGACGCATAATCGCCCGCCAGGATGGCCCGACCCAGCGTATGCGCCACCGCGCCACGTAACCGCCGCCCGGAGGACTGCGTGGGCTTCTTTTCGTCGGTGGGATCGGCCATCGCTGTTTCTAACATCATATTCCGCTGATTGGGCGCGCCATCCTACGGGCCATAGCACCGCGGCATCCCCGAGCGACAGTCATCGCCCGTGGATACCGCGATGCGCCATCACGTCAGCCGATAGAGTTCGGCACCATGCGGCGATACCGTCCGCGTGATGCGGTCGCGGGCGGTACCGGTAGCTCGACCGGACCAGAGGTCGCGGACCGACACCGACCCCGACTTGCCGAGATCGCGCAGGGCGATCGTCACCTCCCTGGGCTTGTCGGTGGTGTTGAACAGCGCAAGGTAGCGATCCTGGCTCCCCTCCGGCCGGGCGGACCAGATGCGGGCGCCGTCCTGCACGAAGTGCGGGCGGTTGTCGGTGCTGGCCTGATTGACCGCCAGCACCTCGCGGTTGGTCAGCAGCGCCAGCGTCGGCGTATCGAGGTGGCGCAGGTCGCCGCCCATGATGAGCGGCGAACGGGCGATCGACCACAATGTCATCAGCGTGCGCTGTTCGTCGGGCGTGAACCTCGTGTCGCGCTTGCCCAGCGCCAGCCGGCCCAGCGGCAGCATGTCGGCATCCGGCCATGCGCCGGGACGGCGCCATGTGTTCCAGTTCTCCAGCCGGGTGAACTGCGCCTCCAGCATCGCCCATTCGTCCCAGAAATCATCGCTGATCCGCCACATCTGCGCATATTGGCGGACGTGATCGCCGCGGATCACCGGCGTCTCGCCGGGTGACAGGCTCAGCATCATCGGGCGGCCGGTGTTGACGATCGCCTTGTGCGCGCCCTCGATCTCGGGCGCGTGCGCATCATAGGGGCGGCTCATGTCGTCCATCTTGACGAAATCGACGCTCCAGTCGGCGTACAACCTGAACACGCTGTCGTAATAGGCCTGCGCGCCCGGCTTCGTCATGTCGACACCGTACATGTCGGGGTTCCACGAACAGATGCTGGTCGTGTCGGCGACATCGGCGGCGCGGTACTTCGTGCCGAGGATGGGCAGGTTCTTCTTCACCGCCAGCCGGGGGATACCGCGCATCAGGTGGATGCCGAACTTCATCCCCATCCGGTGGACGTCGGCGGCCAGCTTCGTGAAGCCGGACCCGTCCGCGCTCGACGGAAAACGGTTCGGCGCGGGGATCAGTCGGCCGTAGCCGTCCATCGCCGGCACTGGGTTGCCGTTATATTCGTAGCTCGACGCCTCCGGCTCGTACCACTGGATGTCGACGGTGAAGATGTCGTAGCCGAACGGCAGCAGCTTGCTCGCCATGATCGCGGCCGTCTCGCGCGCCTGCGCCTCGGTGATCGTGGTCGCGAAGCTGTTCCAGCTGTTCCAGCCCATCGGTGGCCGCGCGGCCAGCACCCCGCCACCCGGCGCGCGCCCTTTGGCGATCGCCGGCAGCACAATCGATGCAGCCGTCCCGGCAAACCCGGAGGTCAAGATTCCCCGGCGATTGATCTGCAGTCCGTTCATGCTTCCCCTCCCGTTTGGCGTGTCCGATACATCTGCGATTGTCGTCCGCTTCGACCACCGGATGCCCAGACCTGTCGCAAAATAGTATCACTACACCGACAAAAGTCGATAATGACCGAACAAAAAATATTCCTGATCCGGTTCGCGGAATACCGCATTGCGCTAAATTTCATACAACTACGTTAGTTTTCAGTTATTTATCTTTCACCGCACTGCAAGGCTGACGAAAATCGGGTCATAAATTCTGGCCCAGGGCAACAATTGACATATCAATACTCTTACCAGATGTTGGGGGCACGAGAGCAGCTTATAAGCTCGCGAAAGAGGAGGGGATATGAAAGCTCATCTGTTGGCAGGTGCCACCGCTCTTGCCTTTCTGGCTGCGCCAGCGACCGCCCAATCCAACGCCAATTCGGTCGCTGAGACCGGCACACCCCAAGCGGACACGCCGTCCGAACCCCAGGGTCCGTCCGAAGCCGCATCGACCGACGAGGACATCGTCGTCACCGGCATCCGCAGCAGCCTGCGGTCGTCCGTCGCCACCAAACGCAACGCCGACAACATCGTCGACTCGATCTCCGCCGAGGATACCGGCAAGTTTCCCGACAACAACGTCGCGGAATCGTTGCAGCGTATCACCGGCGTCGCGATTGATCGCAGCGGCGGCGAGGGTCAGTTCATCACCGTTCGCGGGCTGGGGCCGGAGTTCAACACCGTCCTGGTCAACGGCCGCATCATGGCGACCGACAATGACGGTCGCGAATTCTCGTTCGACGTGTTGTCGTCCAACATGATCCAGCGGACCGACGTCTACAAATCGTCGCTGCCGCAACTGCAGGAAGGTGGCATCGGCGCGACCGTGAACGTCGTGACCGCGCGGCCACTGGACGGCAAATCGGGCTTTCACCTGTCGGCGGCCGCTGGCGGAATCTACGATACGCTGGCCGACAAGCTCAGTCCGGATCTGTCCGCGGTGACATCGTGGACCAATGACGACAAGACGTTCGGCGTCGTGCTGTCCGGGTCGTACACCAACCGCAAGAGCCAGAATGATTTCGTCAATATCGGCGGGTGGATTCTGGGACCGGAGGGGCTGATCAACGCTCCCGCCACGGCCACCGGACTGACCGCCGCGGCGCTGACGACCAGCGGCGATATCCACACGCCGCGCGACCTGAACTTCAACCGCGAGAGCAACACGCGCGAACGTATCAACATCGCCGGCGCGATCCAGTCGCAGATCAACGACAATCTCCTGCTGACCGTCGACGGCATCTATTCGAAGTTCAACGTCTCGCAGGATATTCGCCGCTTCGGCCTGTTCTTCACGCCGCGCTTCATCGGATTGCAAACCGATACCAATGGCACCGTCACCGGATTCAACCGACCCGGCTCGCAATTCCTGGCCGCCAACCCGGCGCTGACGGCGGCCTCGCTGGCCGACGACCGCGTAACGCTCTCGCAGAACGACAACATCGTCTATACCTATGATCGCAATACCGAGAGCTATCAGTTCGGCACCAATCTGGCCTGGGACGCCACCGATCGCCTAAAACTAAAGTTCGACGCATCCGCGACGCAGGCGACCCGCGAACAGCCGCACCAGTTCGTCGTCGTCGGCACGTTGGCGCAAACATCGCCCCGGTTCGACCTGACGCCTGAAAACGATATCCCGACCGCGTCCAATCTGGGGCCGATCACCGATCCCAACATCCTGCGCGCGCACTACGCGCTCAACCAACTGGTCGAGGTCAAGGACAAGGGCATCGAATTCCACGCCGATGGCGACTGGAAGGCTGAATACGGTCCCCTGAAGTCGCTCGGCTTCGGTGCCGCCTATAACCAGCGGCGCAAGACGCGCGACATCGCCGACAATTCTGATTCGGTCTGCACCTATTGCGGTTACGAAGTCAGCATTCCCGCTAATCTGGTGCAGGCTTACGAACTGGATGGATATCTGTCCAAGGCGTCAGGGAGCGATCTGATCCCCCGCAATTTCTTCACGTTCAATCCCGCCGACATCTTCGCCTATATCTCTCAGCCTTCGATCCTCGTCATCCCTCGGCAGGGACGCACGGCGGCGCAGCAGGCGGCGGAGGCAGCGCGGGTCCAGGCGCTTGACGGCGGCCCGTATGGCTTGAGGACGCGCCCCGGACAAAGGCTGGACGTGCAGGAAAAAGTACTGGCAGGCTATCTCAATGCCAATCTCGGTGGCGACCAGTGGTCGGGCAATGTCGGCGTTCGCGTCGTCAACACCAAGCTCACGTCACGCGGGTTCGGACAGCCGGTCATCAGCATCACCGTCAATCCCGGTGACGACAACCTGAACTTCAATTTTGGCCCGGCGCAGGCACTCCGGATAGACAACGAATATACCAACGTCCTGCCATCGGCGAACTTCAAATATGAATTCACGCCGAAGGTGTTTCTGCGTGCGGCGGTGTCGAAGACGGTGACACGCCCGACCCTGACGTCGCTGGGCACCGACAATTCGTATAGTGGCCGGATCACGAACGCGACGTCGGGCGGTGGCAATCCGTTGCTCAAACCGTTCAAGTCGACCAACTATGACCTGTCGCTCGAATATTACCTGACCGATGTCAGCTATCTCAGCCTGGCCGGGTTCGTGAAGGACTTCTCTGATTTCCTAGAGAACCAGACGTTGCCGGTGCAGTTCGCCGGGCGCCAGTTCCTCGATACCCGCACGCGCAACGGTCAATCGGGCCGGATCGCAGGCGTCGAGGTTGGCGGTCAATATACGCTCGACCGGCTGCCCGGTGTCCTCTCCGGCTTCGGCGTCGCGGGCAACTACACCTATGTCACCAGCTCGGTTGAACGGGGCGCGGGCGCATCGGCGCTCGATTGCGGCTACAACGGCCTGTCGCCGCATTCGGCGAACGGCAGCGTCTTCTACGAAAAGTTCGGCATTCAGGCTCGTGGTTCGTACAACTGGCGCTCGTCGTTCCAGCGCGCCTGTTTCGGTGCCGCATCTCGCCCCGAGAACCGCGAGGCCTATGGTCAGTTCGACGCCAGCATCGCGTACGACATCAACGAGCGGTTTCAGGTTTACGTGCAGGGCGTGAACATCACCAACCAGTATGTCCGTGATTACTCACTGCGCGAGGAGCGCCTGTTGCTGCTCCAGAATACCGGCGCACGGTATCTGTTCGGCGCCCGCGCCCGCTTCTGACCCACCTTCCTCCCCCGCCGCGTGTGGGGGAGGCATCCTGGAGGTAATCACCTAATCAGTTGAGGAAAGGCTCGTCGCATTGATCTTTCTACCGTGCGGCTTCGGAGCATAGACGGGGGAAACTGCATGACGCGATCAGCGCCATCACCTTGCGGCGGAGGATCGTCTACATGACGAATTCGCATACCGTTCCCAAGATCGCTTTAGAATATTCCGAAGTTGGCGAAGGTTAGCCGATGACGCCCCTTTCGTGGTCCCCTCGCTCTTGAAAATTGCCGCATTATCGCCCCGAGGGCGTTTGGTGGCTCCGCCGCGCAGGTGGGTCGCTAACCATACCTGCCCGAGATTTGTTTTCACAGGGTCGTCGGGCAGGACTTCAAGAATATCATGCGCAAGGAACCACCGTGGAAACAATCGGGCTGATTCATAGCGAGACTATCATGGTATTGCCTGACGATGGAAACCTATTGATGACGCAAACCGTCTTCGTGGTGGACGATGACGAGTCCATGCGGAACGCGATCGCCGATGTGTTGAAAACGGCTGGCCACACCGTCCGAAAGTACATCAATGCCGCTGAGTTCATCGAGCTGGCGATGACCGGGCCGGCCGGCTGCGTCGTGCTGGATGTCCGAATGCCCAATCTCGACGGACTGAAGTTCCAGCGTTGGTTGGTAGAGGCGGATGTCGTGCTGCCGATCATCTTTGTCACCGGTTATGCCGATATCCCGATGAGTGTCGTCGCGATGAAGGCGGGTGCCGCCGATTTTCTGACCAAGCCGTTCCGCGAACAGGATCTGCTGGAGGCCGTGGCCCAGGCGCTGGAAAGCGAACGCGCGACGCGCGCCGACCGTCACGAACTGGCACGATCGCATCTGGCCTATGCGGACCTGACCGACCGCGAGCGCCGCATTCTGTCACAGGCGGCTGCCGGCCGCCTAAACAAGGTGATCGCCGGCGATCTCGGCCTCAGCGAGATCACCGTGAAGGTCGCCCGCGCACAATTGATGCGCAAGGTGGGCGCAAACTCGATCGCCGAACTCGTTCGCTTCGCCGAACGGCTGAAACTGTCATGACCCCGCGACATCAAGCGACGCTTAGGCGATTTCTCATGGCGTAAACGGTCATTCGGTCGATCACGTTCGAGGCTGTACCAAAGCGTGCAAGCAAAGTCGTCGAACAGCACAGAGGTGGCTCGGGAAATCTGCACAGCGGGGATAAGTGGATTGCCGATCTGACAGCGGCCATGGCCGCGAGCAGGAGGCAAGATGAGCAAGCGACCCCGCCGGAACCACAGCCCAGCGTTCAAGGCCAAGGTGGCATTGGCTGCCGTGAAAGGCGAGAAGACGCTGGCCGAATTGGCGCAGCAGTATGACGTGCGCCCGAACCTCATCAACCAGTGGCGGTCGCGGCTGCTGGAAGGCGCGGCGAACGTGTTCGGGACGGAACCGGCCGCGGCCGAGCCGCCGGTCGGTGTGACGGTGCTGCACGCGAAGATCGGCGAACTGACATTGGCGAACGATTTTTTGGCCGGTGCGCTCGGGAAGGCAGGTCTGTTGCCGAGCGCAAAGCGATGATCGACCGTGGCCACGCGCTGCCGCTGGCGGCCCAAGCGCGACAGCTCGGCATCAGCCGCGGCAGCCTCTACTATCTGCCGCGAGCAGTGTCGGACGGCGACCTGGCGATCATGCGCCGCATCGACGAACTGCACCTGCTCTACCCGTTCGCCGGTAGCCGGATGCTGCGCGACCTGCTCCGGCAGGAGGGCGCGTCAGTCGGTCGGCTCCATGTCGCCACGCTGATGAAGCGGATGCGGATCGAGGCGATCTACCGGCGCCCGAACACGTCGAAACCCGCACCGGGTCACAGGGTCTACCCTTACCTGCTGCGCAAGCTGGCGGTGACGCGGCCCAACCAGGTATGGGCTACCGACATCACCTACGTGCCCATGGCGCGCGGCTTCGTCTACCTCGTCGCTATCGTCGACTGGTTCACCCGGCGCGTGCTGGCGTGGCGGGTGTCGATCTCGCTGGATGCCGGGTTCTGCATCGAGGCGCTGGAGGAAGCGCTGGGCCGCTACGGCAAGCCAGCGATCTTCAACAGCGATCAGGGGTCGCAGTTCACCAGCACGGCGTTCACCGCCGTCCTCCTGCGCGAGAAGATCGCCATCAGCATGGACGGTAGGGGGTGCTGGCGTGACAACGTGTTCGTGGAGCGCCTCTGGCGCTCGGTGAAATATGAGGAGGTGTATCTCAACGCCTACGCCTCGGTCCCCGAGGCCCGCGCTGGCATCGGCCGCTACATGACGTTCTACAATGCCGTCAGGCCGCACTCCGCGCTTGGCGGCCGCACGCCTGACCAGATATACTTTAGCCAGCCGCTTCTCGCAGCGGCATGATCAACCAGCGGCGATCCACTTATCCAAGCCGCCAGCCTGTGCAGACAAGCCGAGCCACCTCTGTTGGCTGAGCGTGATGTATTTCGAACAACCGCAGCCAATCACTTACATCACCTACAAGCTGATCAATGGAAAGCCCGTCGAAACGGAGCGCTTCGATGCGCCGGCCTTTGCTAGCATTACAGTTGCGAATTCAAGCAAAGTCTGAATCAATGGGTCTCCATGGCAGGAGACCGTGGATGACAGGTGCATCGATTGAGACGACGCTGGAGCTTTGGGCGACTTCGCTGCGTGACGTGAAGGCGCGAATGCGGGGTTTGTTCACGCAGGACCGTGTCGCGGCATCCGCGGGGTTGTTCCTGGACGGGCTTCTCGGCGACGAGCGGCGCAAGACCGGCTGGATGCGTGCGGAAGCGGCAGGCGATCCGGGACCGTGGCGGCAGCAGGCGATCCTCGGCCGCGGTCGGTGGGACGCTGACGCGCTGCGTGATATCGTACGCGACTATGTCGTCGAGACGCTGGCTGCCGAGGATGCGGTGCTCGTGATCGACGAGACCGGCTTCCTCAAGCAGGGCAAGGCGTCGTGTGGTGTCTCGCGCCAATACACCGGATCTGCGGGCAAAATCACCAACTGCCAGATCGGCGTCTTTGCCGCCTATGTTTCGCGCCGCGGTCATGCCTTTATCGACCGGACGCTGTACCTGCCGAAGGTCTGGACGAGCAACAGAGCGCGCATGGATGCGGCCCATGTTCCAACGGAGACGCGGTTCGCGACGAAGCCCGCACTGGCAGTGCAGATGATCGCACGTGCGATTGCAGCCGACGTCCCGTTCGCCTGGGTCGCCGCTGACAGTGTGTACGGTGTCGGTGACGTCGAGCAGGCGTTACGCAGAGCCGGGAAAGGTTATGTTCTGGGCGTTGGCTCCAACCATCACTTTGGCTCCTGGTTGGGGAAGCCCGCCGTTTTCGGCACTGCAGGTGAGATCGCACAGGATCTTGATCCCGGCGCATGGCATCGCCTGTCGGCAGGCGAGGGCACGAAGGGAGCGAGACTGCACGACTGGGCCTATCTCGAACTCGCCGACATCGAGGCTACCGACCCCGGTGAAGGACGCCCAGGGATGTGGACACGCGGCTTGCTGATCCGACGACATATCGCGGACGGCGAACTGGCATTTTTCACGACTTGGTGCCCGGCCGGGACCGGGATCGACACGCTCGTGCAGGTTAAAGGCCACCGTTGGGCGATCGAGGACAGCTTCGAGACGACCAAGAACGAACTCGGCCTCGACCATAACGAAACCCGGTCCTGGCATGGATGGTATCGCCACGTATCGCTGGTCATGCTCGCATTCGCCATGATGGCAGTGATCCGCCACCACGCAAACGAGGCGACGCCCCCAAAAAGAATGCACACGGCACTCCTACGCTGATCCGTTGGTCCATACAAGAGGTTCGGCGCTGAGGTGGCCCCCTAAATGACCTAACAGGATCTCGCTCTTGGATAAGAGTGAGGCATATGACTGACGGTACGACCAGGCGTTACAATGATGGCGAGGTCCTTTCCGGTGTGCAGCGCCGGAGGCGGTGGACACCGGAGGAGAAGGTCCGGATCGTCGAGGAGACGTATCTGCCGGGGATGAGCGTGTCGCTCGTCGCCCGCCAGCACGGGATCAGCGGTAGCCAGGTCTTCACCTGGCGCCGGCTGATGAACCAGGGCGCGCTGACCGCCGCGGCAGCCGGCGAGGAGGTGGTGCCAGCATCCGAGTACCGGGCGCTGGAAGCGCAGGGTTCGGGAACTGCACCGACTGCTCGGCAAGAAGGCTATGGAGAATGAACTGCTCCGCGAGGCCATGTCCCGGGCCGCAGGCCCAAAAAAACTGCTGTTGCGCTCGACCTCGTTGCCTGGGGATGGTCTGTGAGCGCGGTTGCCGACGCGCTTGGCGTAACCCGCCAGCATCTGTCCGCGATGCGCAACAGGCCGCCTCTGCGACCGCGCGGACGACCGCCGCTGCCGGATGCCGAGCTGGTGGCCGACATCCGCGCGCTCGTCGCCGAGTTGCCCACGTACGGATACCGCCGCGTGCATGCCTTGCTCCGGCGGCAAGCCCAGCAGACCGGGCGCGCAGCGCCCAACCCAAAGCGCGTCTACCGGGTCATGAAGGTGCATGGGCTGCTGCTACAGCGTGACGGGGAACAGAGGGAGGAGCGGCGCCACGATGGTCGGGTCGCAGTCGACCGGCGCAACACCCGCTGGTGTTCCGACGGGCTGGAGATCGCGTGCGACAATGGCGAGAAGGTGCGTGTGGCGTTCGCGCTCGACTGCTGCGACCGCGAGGCGATGGGGCATGTCGCTACCACCGGCGGCATCACTGCCGAGGACGTCCAGAACCTCATGGTCGCCACCGTCGAGCACCGCTTCGGACCCGTGAACCGCCTGCCAGAGCAGATCGAGTGGCTGAGCGATAACGGCAGCTGCTACACCGCCCGCAACACCCGCGCCTTCGCGCGAGATATCGGCCTGGTGCCGCGCACGACGCCGGTCAGCAGCCCGCAGTCCAACGGCATGGCCGAGGCGTTCGTCCGAACGCTCAAGCGTGACTACGTCCGCGTGAGCCCCAGACCCGATGCCAAAACCGTCATCGAGCAACTTCCAGTCTGGCTGGCGCACTACAATGAGGTGCATCCGCATCGCGCGCTGGGCTATCGTTCACCCCGCGAGTACATCGCACAAACCCGCGAGGCCCCGTCAGGCCTTTAGGGGGCAGCAACAGGCGCATTGCCGTTCGGCTCGCCCAACGCCGTATCGCGCCCGCCCACATCATCGCATGGTCGTTGTGCCGACGAGCGCACCAAGCGGCCGCCCGCCACGCACATCTAAAGACCAGAATGCAACTGTAATGCTAAGTCGCAAACTGTAAGAGGCGAGCCGGAAGGATTGCACGCCGTCACAAATCGTAGATCAGCGCCGTTCGTAGCGATTCGCGTTGAATTCAAGAACGATACCGTACCGAAAGCCAAATAATGCGCCTCCGTACCAACGGTTCAAGTTCCACAAACCCGCAAAGCTACTACATCGCGATCCGGCGATTGATCGCTGCGCTGATTGTAGCTGCCGCGCCTGTCTGGTGAACGAATGACCGGAGTTGAGCTGTGGTCCAGCGAGACTGAATGACCGCATGTGGGTCGATCTGCCTTCAAGTTGAAGTACCGGACGGGTCAACTACGCAATCGCCGCAGCGCCTGCGGCGGTTGCCCGAACGCGCGGACGAAGGCGCGCCGCATCCGCTCGGGATCGCGAAAGCCTGTAGTCGCGGCGATCCGCTCGATCGGTTCGCGGGAGTTTTCAACCCGCTCGCGGGCCGCTTCCAGCCGCAGCCGCTCGACCGCCTTCGCCGGACCGACGCCGACCTGCCTGGTGAAAGCGCGGGAGAAGTTGCGCGGGCTCATCGCCATGCGCGCGGAGAGCTCGTCGATCGTCAGCCGCTGCGACAGATTGGCGCGCATCCAGTCGAACAGCGGCGAGAACGCCGTAACGTCACCGCCGAGTTCGGCAAGGGCGGAGAACTGCGACTGCCCGCCGGGGCGACGGTAATAGACGACCATCTCCTGCGCCACGCGCCGCGCGACGGTCTCGCCCAGATCATCGGCGATGAGCGCCAGCGTCAGATCGATCCCCGCGCTGATCCCCGCAGACGTCCAAACATCGCCGTCACGTACATGGATGCGGTCGGGCTCGACCCGGACGTTCGGAAATTGACGCTGGAGCTGTTCGGCGCGACGCCAGTGCGTCGTTGCCCGACGCCCGTCGAGTAGACCCGCAGCGGCGAGCAGGAACGCCTCCGAGCAGACGCTGCATATGCGCCGCGCTGCGCCGGCCGTATGATGCAGCGAGCCGGTGCTCGTCTCGCATCGCATCGCGGCACGGCTGCCTTCGCCGCCGACCACCAGGATGGTGTCGACGGGACTGGCATCTGCCACCGGGCCTGTGTCGATCGCGATACCCGACGAGCTTCGTACCGCACCACCAGCGATCGACAGCACCGTCATCCGATACACATCCGGCGCGATGCGCCCGGCGATCTCGAACGCCGTCACCGGACCCGCCGCGTCGAGCAGTTGAAAGTCGGGGTAGAGGAAAATGCCGATCGATCGTGACGTTGGCTGGAAGTGAGGGATCACTGTCATTCAGTCAATGCCGATTTCCCGTCATGGTACGCATATGATCCTGAAGGAAGCATATCGATGACTGACCAGCCGTTCTGCATCGTCTTCGCCATCTATCCAGGCATGACCCAGCTCGACTTTACCGGCCCGCACCAATTCCTTTCACGATTGCCGGAGAGCGAGGTCGTGATCGCCAGCGCGGCAGGCGGCGATGTCCCGAGCGAGGGCCTGACCTTCGCCCATACGACGCGACTGGCCGACGTCGATCGCTGCGACCTGATCTGCCTCCCGGGCGGCGTTAACGCGACCGAGGTCGCGCTCGACGCGGACTTCGTCGGTGAGGTCCGCCGCCTTGGCGAAGACGCGCGTTACGTCACCTCGGTTTGCACCGGCTCGCTGATTCTCGGTGCCGCCGGATTGCTGAAGGGTCGCCGCGCGGCCTGTCATTGGGGATGGCGGCATCTGCTGCCGCTGTTCGGAGCAATCCCCGACGATGCCCGCGTCGTGCGCGATGGTCCGGTCATCACCGGCGGGGGCGTGACGGCGGGTATCGACTTCGCGCTCACCGTGCTGGCGGAGATCGCCGGCCCGGAGACGGCGCAGACGATCCAGCTCGGCCTGGAATATGCGCCCGAGCCGCCATTCGATGCCGGCCGGCCCGATACCGCGCCGCCCGCTGTGCTGGTGGCGTGTCAGGCCCGCTTCGGTGGCATGATGGCGCGTCGAAAGGCCGAAGCGCGCAAGGCCGCAGAGCGTCTCGGCCTCGATCAGGAGTAGGATGATGAGCAGACCACCACTGCCGCCGTTCGACCTGGCCAGTGCCACCGCCAAGGTGCGCCGCGCGGAAGACGCCTGGAACGGTCGCGATCCGGAGGCGGTTGCGCTTGCCTACACGCCTGACAGCCAATGGCGGAACCGCTCGGTGTTCCTGGCCGGGCGGGCGGCGATCGTCGACTTTCTCCAGCGCAAATGGGCGCGGGAACGGGAGTATCGCCTCGTCAAGGAGCTGTGGACCTTCGCCGGCGACCGGATCGCCGTCCGCTTCGCCTATGAATGGCATGACGAGGCCGGGCAGCGGTTCCGCTCTTACGGCAATGAGAACTGGGAGTTCGACGACGCCGGCCTGATGCAGAGACGGATCGCCAGCACCAACGATCTGGCCATCGCGCCGGCCGACCGGCTGTTTCACTGGCCTTCCGGACCCCGGCCGCTCGATCATCCGGGCTTGAGCGAACTCGGGCTTTGAGCGACGCACGCATAGCGGGCACTTTAGCCGGACGCTGCCGATAGCAGATCAGCAATGATTCCCTTCGCCGCCGTCCCGAGTCTATGACCGGCGGATGCCAAGTTGCTCGGCCAGTGCTGCGGCGGTCACGATGCGGGCGGGGCCGTGCCGTTCGAGGGCGAGCAGGTCGTCCTTGTTGCCGGTCACCAGCCAATCTGCCGGACCCGCCTCGCACAGCGCGAGCAGGAAATCATCGCGAGGGTCAGGTGAGCGCCGCACATGCGGCAGGGACCTCGGCATCTGGGCGATCAGCGTGATCTGGTTGACCAGCCGGCCGACTTCGACGGGGCGGAGCAATACGCGTATCTTCTCGCGCCGTGATACCTCACGTAGCTCGTCGAGCAGGAGCGGGTGGCAGACCAGCGTGAACCGGCGATCGAGCCACGCTTCGATCAGCAGTGCAGGGATACCACGGGCCGAGATCAACCCGCTGAGCAGGACGTTGGTGTCGAGAATGACCCGCACGGATCAGCGGCGGCCGGCTGCCCAGAAGAACGATCCGGTTTCCCGCACCTCGTCGTCGATCAGACGCTCCAGTTCGTCCGGGTCGGCATCGGCGTTGCGGCTCTGTACGTCACGGATCGTCGCACGCAGTACCTCGCGGTTCACCGCTTCCTCCACGAAACGTGACAAGTCTCCCTTCTTGCCGCCGCGCGTTGCCAACAGCGTGCGAAGTCCGATGTCCGTTTCACGGGATACCTTGAGGCTCCAGCGGGCCAGTTCGACCATCGATCCACCTGTAGTTTGTGCGTCTAGGCGTATAGACGTTTACCCAGCCCTATTCAATGACGAGGCAAAAAAGGGAGTGCCATTTTCGCTCGACAAGCTCTTGAAGCGTCGTGGCGGCGGTGGATCGGAGGATGCATCCTAAAGGAAGGTTGGCGCCAAATTCCGGCCGGACGGAGGGCATCGTCCGCCGAGCGGCAGTTTCATTTCACTTCCGTTCTAAAACTGGATAGGGCGCCCGCCCTTTGGCTGGAGCCTAAATGTCCCGTGTCGCCCTGTATGCCCGTTACTCCTCCGACCGGCAGCGGACGGCCTCGATCGAAGATCAACTGCGCCTGTGCCGCGATCACGCCACCGCTCGAGGCTGGACGATCGTCAGCACCTACGCTGATGAGGCGGCGTCGGGCGCCAGCCTGAACGGACGGCCCGGCATGCTCGCCATGCTGGGTGCCGCCACGGAAGGATGCTTCGATATCGTCGCGGCAGAGGCTCTGGACCGCCTGTCGCGCGACCAGGAAGATATCGCCCGGTTGTTCAAGATGTTCCGGTTCGCCGGGATCGGCTTGTCGACGGTCAGCGAAGGGCAGATCGACGAACCGCATGTCGGATTGAAGGGCACGATGAATGCGCTGTTCCTCACCGATCTTGCCAACAAGACCCGCCGGGGATTGCGGGGCCGGATCGAGCAGGGCCGTTCGGGTGGCGGTCTCTGCTACGGCTATGACGTGCGGATCGACGCCGACGGGGAAGCCGGTGGCCGGATCCTCAATGAAGCGCAGGCGGATGTCGTCCGCCGTATCCTGACCGAATATGCCGACGGAGCGGTGCCTCGCGTGATTGCCGAGCGCCTCAACAAGGAGGGCATATCGGGTGTCGGCGGGAGGCCGTGGACCGCGTCGACGATCCGTGGTCACCGTGCGCGGGGCAGCGGCATGATCAACAACATGCTCTATGTGGGCGAACTGGTGTGGAACCGGCAGCGGTTCGTTCGGCATCCGGAAACCGGTCGTCGCGTGTCGCGGGTCAATCCCGAAAGCGAATGGGTGAGGCGAAGCATGCCTGCACTGCGGATCGTCAGCGACCGCCTATGGCAGGCGGTAAGAGCACGCGACGGGGTGATCGAGCAGCGCAGTCGGGCGGTCAGTACCGGGATCCGGCGTTCTCGCGAGATCGTGGTCAATGGCGCGACGCGGATGCCGCTCCCGCTGCGAAGGATGATGATGTGTGGCGAATGCGGTGGAAGCGTCGGTCAACTCGATCGTGGTCGCTATGGCTGTGTCAATCGTGTGCGGCATCAGAATTGTGGCAATGCCGCTGCGATCCGTGGGCATGACATCGAGACGCGCGTGGCGGTGATCCTGTCGGACGGGTTAAAGCGGCTCGATCATGCCACTGTCGGGTCGAACGACGATGATCCGCTTGTACGCGAACGGCGGATGGCGGTGGCTTCGGACCGTCATGCCCTGGCTGAGGTTGAGCGAGGTCTCGCGGGCTTCCTTGCCGCGATCGAGGATGGTCTTTATCTTCCTGCCATGAAAGCACGGATGACGTATCTCGACGCCGAGGGCGTCAGGTTACGTGCCAGGATACGCGTCGCATCGACGATGGCGGATGCCGAGCAGGATGCGGCGCTGCGCCACCGCGCCGCATTGGGTCAGCTGATCGAGCGGGTCGCTGCCGGAAGGGCAGGGGACGACGACATCATCCGCCTACGCGACCTGTTCGGTCCGATCGCCTTGCTGCCGACCGGCGAACGTGGCGCATGTCGGCTGGTGGAGGTCGGTAAGCCTGGCAGTACCTGATAGACAGACTCTCTACCGCACCGCCATCGGTTTCTCGACTTGCCAGTGGTTACCTATGACCGAGCTCTTCAAGTGCAACAACGAGCTGATTTTTCCGCAGAGCGCACATCCATCGTAGAGCCAGAACGTCCCAGCGCATCCACAGCAAAACGGGGGTGCCAAAGGGGGTGTCGACACTCAATCCAGAAGTTAAATACAATGAATACAATATTATAGCTATAGCCGGAAGGTCCCTGTGGGTACTGTCCCCGCAACCAAAAATCCTGTATAATTATCCAATAATATCAGCTAGTTAGCTGCGTCGAGTTGATCTTGGGGCGATTGCGTCGCTCATCCTGCAAACCCAAAATCAATGACTTAGCCGACAGGTTCGTATCAACACGATACCAAACCGTCGGGACTTCATGGATCGTCTTGACATCAACATGCGACGTCGTGGCACCTCCTGAGACTTCGAAACCGGCGCTTGTCTCCCGTGTGGTTGCCATTTGGGGGTATCGATGCTGCTGGACGCGGCTATCGGCGTCAATCGATCGGGTCGTCGGGGCCCGAGCGGTTGTGGAACGAGGGCGAGGCCATAGCAGAGCTTCCGCTCTTCCAGTTTTGTGCTGGAAAGCGGACACACGTTCATACTGGAAAGCAGCATGGCTGCTTTCGGGCTCTAAGGTCGCTTAAGCCGACTGATCGCTCAACCGCGACTAACCAAGCCGTTCGCGTTGGGGGGGGGCGGTGCCCTTCAACTGGACCTAAGCCCTAGCGTTCATCGCATTACCGTCCTCGACCACCTCGATCTGGCAGCCCGACCGGCAGTCCTGCCTGTCGACGCCCTAGAGAATGAACGCGCCGCGTTCGACAAGGTGCCTGCGGAATGCGGTGTCGGCCATCTCCCCGATGGCGTGGTTGCGGTTGCGCTTCGGGAGGCATCTAACGGGATCTCCGTGTTTCTTTTCGAGAATTGCCGCTATCCGGACCGGCATCCGACTGTCTCCAGGCGCGCGGGTTAGACCGCTCGCAAGCCAGCGGAGACGCGCCCGCCACCATGGGAGTGGCCGGTCAGGCCGAACAGGATGGCATCGAGTTCGCTCGACGGGACGGCGAGCTCCTCGGCGATGTGGTCCCGCGTCGTCCGGTCTCGCCAGAGCGAGGTGAAGATCTGGGGCCAGAGCGCCGACGTCTCGGGTGGCAGACCTTCAGGCTCCTGTCTCCGGAAACCACGGCTGGACATCTCGATGTTCAGGCTGCGGTTCTGCCAGTCGCTGACGACCTTAAGCTTGTGGAGCCGGTAGTTGAGCGCCGCGACGGAGACGCCCCAGCGCTTTTTCGCCCGGATTAGACCTTCGAGGTCGCTGACGTAGCGGATTCGGCTCAGGACGTCGTCCATCGGCATGAGAAAGGCGGATGCGAAGCGGTCGGCCTCACTCTCCGCCTGCCTGCTGTCCTGCGGGGCGCCGTGCCTGTGGAGCACTAGGTGCCCCAGTTCGTGCGCGGCGTCGAAGCGGCTGCGTTCGGTCGACTTGAACGTGTTCAGGAAGACGAACGGCTGCCCGCCTCGCCAGCAGGAAAACGCGTCGACGTTCTTGGTGTCCTCGTACAGCGAGAACACCCGCACACCCTTAGATTCTAGCAGCTTGATCATGCTGGAAACGGGCTGCTCTCCGAGCCCCCAGTGCGCACGCACGAGCTGCGCCGCCGCCTCGGGTGACGCGTCCTCGCGCTGCTCGGGAACGTCCGCGGCCGGCAGGTTGAAGCGCTCGGCCACCCAATCGTTGAAGAGGTAGGCGATCGCGCCGGCCGAGAGTGCCGCGTCGCGTTCCCTCGCGGTCATCGACGAGAGGCTGCGGAAGCTCGCCGCCTCGGCCGGCAGCTCGTCTACGTCCTCGGCGAAGAAGAACGCCCGGGGGAAGTCAAGCGCCTGGGCCAACGCCTCTACGGTATCGTCCTCCGGCTCGTTGGCACCGTTCTCCAGACGCGAGATCGTGATGGGCGAGACTCCGATGACGCCGGCGAGCGCGCGGGCGGTCATCTTGCGCCGCTTCCGGCCTAGGATCAGTCGCTGTGGGTTGAACACGTGGCCTCAACCCTTGCGCGTCACCGGCACCTCGTATTCGGCGGGCGGTTCGTCGTCCTCGACCAGAGGCGCGGCTCCGCCCCAGCCACCCTTCTCAACCAGCAGGATGCGCTCATGGAAGCCGTCGAACTGTTCCTCGTTGATCGCGATGGGGCAGGACAGCTCCGCGCGGACGTCGTCGTCATGGGCGTATACGAAAAGTACCCAAGTGGCCGCGGTGACCTCAGCGACCTCCTGCGCCTTGACCTCGGGCCATAGCTCGTACTGACCCAGCTCGACCGCCCGCGCCGAGCCGGCGCCCTTGCGGGACGTGGCGAGCGGATCGGCGAGGCGGTCACCTGCTCGCTCCGCATTCTGAAACACGACTTTGATGCCAGCCTCGGGATTGAAGATCGACTCGATGTTGTCCCGGCGGCAGGCCTCCCAGCCGCGCGGCAGGAAGACGCGGCGCAGCTGACCCGTTCCCTGGATCCATGACAGGAGCCCGCCCGCGCTGAGCGGATGGAAGGCCGTTGCGTTCCGGCGACCGCCCACCGCCGCCTCGACCACCTCGAGGAGCAGGTCCCTGCGCAGGCCGAGCTGCGCCAGCCGCGGCACGATCTGATGGTCTTCGGCCAGAACAGGCATGATCATTCCCGTGTTAACTTTCTGGTCCTCATATGATGTGGAAAAACTTAACATGTCAAGTCAGGTAGTGCACGTTGGCTGGAATGGGCGGGTTCGTAGACGCATTGGTGACCGAGCCTCGGTGACCGTCACCGCGAGCTGGCGGCAACCGACCAAAATGCGCAGTCCGATAGTTGAGCTTTGCATGGCAGCTTCTGCCGGGACTTGCCATCCGCACAACGTGCAAACGCTTAGAAGACAACGGTTTATGTTCAGTCGGTCATGCAGGTCTGGGCTGTTTCTAAAAGCAGAGGCGGTCAATCTTCGGGATCTCGACGGTGAAGCGGTAGCTGGAATTTTCCAGACCGCCTTTCGCCAAAAAACCGGCCGTTCATCAGCCTTGAGCGTCGCGACGAGGCCGTCACGATAACATTATGAGTTTGGAAGTATGGACATACTGATTTATGGCTCTTGTCATGTTGTCCACGCGGAGGGGTGTCATGGCCAAGTCGCCCGACGAGAAAACGGTGCAGATTAAGGTCTCACCTGAACTGAAGAAGGAAATCTACCGCTCAGCTCTGGAGCGGGATGAGACGGTTCGTACCTTCATTCTGAAGGCGCTCAAGGGGCGCGGGATTGCAGTCTCCGATCGCGATTTGGTGGACCGTCGCAAGGCGGCCGTACGATGACGGAGGCGATCTCGCTGGCCGTCAACGCTCCCGTGGTCGACCTCTTCTGCGCTGCAGGGGGCCTCTCGCATAGCTTTAAGGCCGAAGCGTTCAAGCTGGTGGCCAGCATCGATATCGACGAGGTGTGCGGCTCCGCATCTGAACCAGACCAACACGTGCGTGAAGGGCGGGCACCTCGTCTGGAAGAAGCGGAACTGGATGGGACAGCAGCAGCCGCCGTCGATTTGGTTGGCGTCACTGCAGGGGAATCCGCGTCGTGACCGCTACCTTGATGCACACGCCAGACAGCGACTATCCAATCGACCCGAAACGTGTGCCTGCGTCCTGGCTCCTCACCGTCGTAGGCGACGTGACGGGCGACGTTCGGCGCGGTTTCTACACTTCGCGCCATAATGATGAGGGCATTGGCATTCCCCACCTTCGGCCGATGAATATCGGGCGAGACGGGCGAATCGTACTGAACGATGTAAAATATGTCGAGAATAACACTGGTCTACGTATCCGACGCGGCGAGATCATTTTCAATAACACTAATAGCGCTTAGCATGTCGGGAAAACTGCTGTTTTTGACCAAGATGGAGAGTGGACATTCTCAAATCATATGACACGATTGCGCGTACCCGCGCCCTTTTCCCCTAAATTCGTCGCCTACCAGTTCCTGTTCCTGTGGCGGGAAAATTATCTGCGCCAGAAGAGTACTCAGCATGTCAGCCAAGCGAGTATTAACAGTCAGACGCTCACCGAAACTATTCCCCTGCTCCTCGCCCCCAAGCAGGAGCAGGACGCGATCGTGGTTGAGCTCGAGCGACGTTTCGATCGGCTGAGATCGGTCGAACACGCGACCGACATGGCGCGCACTCGGCTGAGGGACTACGAGGAGTTTATTGTCCAAGCGGCAATCGAAGGCACGCTGACACCAGCACCGTCAGACGCCGGACCCGAAGCCGCTTCTGATAGCGCTTCCGTCCTGCTCGCTGGCCTTCGCCAAGCGTGGGGGCCGCAGGCAAAGCCGGAGCACAAAACAACGCGGCAATCGGGAATGCCATTGTTCGCTGACGATGCGGCTGTTCGGTCTGTTCCTGCCGACCTACCGGCTGCAACCTTGGAGCCGCTACCCGAAGGATGGGTTTGGGCTCGCGTCTCTGAAGTAGGACGTGTCACGCTCGGCCGGCAACGCTCTCCTCAGCATCACGCGGGCACGCACATGCGGCCCTATTTGCGCGTAGCCAACGTCTTTGAGGACCGTTTCGACTTTTCGAACGTCCTCGAGATGAACTTTACTCCCGCCGAATTCGAGACTTATGCTCTCCAGCACGGCGACATCTTATTGAATGAGGGGCAGAGCCCGGAATTGGTGGGCAGGCCTGCAATGTTCCGTGGCGAGATGGAAGGGCTATGCTTTCAAAACACGCTAATCCGCTTCCGCGCTTATCCAGGTGTCAGCCCCGGCTTCGCGTTACTAGTATTCCGTGCTTATCTACATAACGGACGCTTTCGATCTATCGCCAAGTGGACGACTAACATCGCCCATTTGGGTGCACAGCGATTTGCGCAGCTGGAATTTCCGCTACCGCCTTTAGTCGAGCAAGAGCGCATTGTGGCCGAAGCGGCGCGCCGCCACGATATTGCCGAGACGCTCCGCGCGACGCTTTCGTCCATTCTCGCGCAAATAGATGGTGCACGCGATCTTGCCCTGGCTCAAGCGTTCACAGGAACCTTGGTGCCGCCAATATCCGGCGATGTTTCCGCGCTGACGATGCTCGAGCAAATACGCGAACTTCGTTCGACGCAAAACGAACCCAAGCCAAAGGCCCCACGTGGAGGAAGCATGAATAGAGCGGCTTCTCAACGGCGAAAAGCCCGTGTCCCTTTGCGTCAACTACTCGAGGAAGCGAGCGAGCCTTTGTCTCCTGAGGAATTGTTTGCAGCCTCCGGGATTGGTGAAGATCTAATTGACGAGTTCTTCGCGGAACTGAAAGCAGAGCATCAGGCGGGGCGGGTCCAGCAGTCCTTCGACGCGCAGGGGCACGTCGCACTGACCCTACTGGAGCGGGTCAGATGAGGTTAAAATCACTACACCTCGGGAGCTTCAAGAATCTGCGCGGATTTGAAATCGATTTCGCGGACTCGTTCACCAACGTATTGGTCGGGCCAAACGGGACAGGCAAGTCCAATGTCCTCGAGGCCCTAATCATTATTTTTCGTGATCTAGATCTCGGTGCCCCGCCGGCGTTTGCGTATCGGCTGCGCTATACCTGCCGCGGCGCCGACATTGTCGTGGACGCTGATCCAGATCGCAAGGTGCTCGTCAAGATCGCCGTCAATGGGCGCCCCATTACTTCCAAGAATTTCTCACGCCGCGCGGGCGGGCAATATCTGCCAAGCTTCGTCTTTGGATATTATTCCGGACCGAGCAACCGAATGGAATCGCACTTCGAGACGCACCAAAAGGCGTTTGCGACCGACCTGCTTGCGGGAGAAGATCGTCCGCTTCGGCCCTTGCTCTATGCGCGCCTTGTCCACAGCCAGTTCGTGCTCCTCTCCTTCTTTCGCCGTGAAGATGAGGATCGCTCAATCCTGAGCCGATTCCTGCGAATCAGAGATTTGGAATCGGTCCTTTTCGTTCTGAAGAAACCAAGTTGGTTTAACCGTAACCGCCGCGGATCCGACGATGACCCTGGTGACCCTCGCTTTTGGGGTGCACGGGGCGTCGTGCGCGATCTCCTCGCGCGGCTGTACGATTTGTCGCTCGCCCCTCTCCGATCGAAAAATGGCGATCGTCTGTATCTCTATCTGGAGAGCAAGGACGCCTTGATGGAGCTGGCCAAATTCTACCCTGGCCAGCAGGAGTTCTTCAAGGCCCTCGAGAGCCTGTATATTTCGGATTTGATCGAAGACGTCCGCACCGGAGTTAATATTGAGGGCAATGACAGCTCGCTAACATTTCGGGAGCTCAGCGAAGGCGAACAGCAGCTCTTGATGGTGCTGGGCCTCCTGCGCTTTATCGAAGAGGAAGAGGGCCTAGTTCTGCTCGACGAGCCCGACACCCATCTTAACCCGACTTGGAGCATTGAGTATACCAAGCTCTTGAAGGATCATGTGGAGGACCAGCAATCTACGCAGATCGTCATGACCACGCACGACCCGCTCGTCGTCGCGAGCCTGACCGCCTCTGAAGTGCAGATCATGCGTCGCGACGACACAGGCCGCGTCTTTGCCTTCCATCCCGATGAGGACCCTAAGGGCATGGGCGTCGCTGCGCTGCTTACCAGTGAACTATACGGGCTCCGCTCCGCACTCGATCCGGAGACACTCGCTGCGCTCGACAGGAAGCGCGAACTCGCAACGAAAGCAATGCTTGGCGACGAGGAGCGCCAGGAACTCGGTCGGCTGAACGAGCGCCTCGGTAGTCTCGACTTCACCACGACAGTGCGCGACCCGCTCTACAAGCCCTTTGTTAACGCGATGTCGCGACTGGAAGTCGAAATGGGGCTCCAGGCTGCCGTCCTAACACCTGAGCAACTGCGCGAACGCGAACGGTTGGCGGACGATGTGATCTCGCTGCTTATCTGCGGTAAGTTGCCCGAATGAGGTTCATCGACCAAAGCCTGATTGCGCCGCAACTGCCAGAAGATTGGGAAGCTAGGGCCGCTACTGCGTTAGCCGAGGTCGCCAATGCTGCGCCGGGGCAGCGCTCGGCAACGATAACCAAGCATCGGGACTTGTGGCGCGAGCTGGCACCCATCTTAGCAGCTCTGTCGCACCGAAAATGCTGGTATTGCGAAGCGCGAGAAAATCGGTCCGACAAGGCCGTTGATCATTTTAGGCCAAAGGGGAGACCGGTAGAGGCCGTTGAACATCATCCGGGCTACTGGTGGAGAGCCTTTGCCTGGCAAAATTACCGGTTCAGCTGCACATTCTGCAATTCGCGTAGAATTGATCCATCCAATGGCCTCGGCGGGGGTAAGCACGACCATTTCCCCCTGCTGGAGGAAGCAGCCCGCGCCTTTAACGAGGCGGGCATATCCGGCGAGACGCCGACGCTGCTAGATCCGACACGGCGTACGGACACGACCCTGCTTTATTATAGTGACGAAGGTCGGGCCGAACCTCGTGTCCGGCAGGATCAGCACCCCGTTCAATGGGGTCGCGCTGACGCCTCGGTCTATTTTTTCCACCTTAACCACAAGGATGTGGTCGAAGAGCGGATGGAGCTGTTCAATCGCATCAAGAAGCTAGTTGATACCGGCCGTGTCTGCTTCGACGATTGGAAAGCCGGAAATGTCGGAGCAGAGGCAGGCTACGATTTTGTTGTGGAGCAATTGCAAGGGCTGATGCAGGAGCGGGCCGAGTTTTCAGCTGCGGCCCGCGACATGGTCTTGGGCTTTCGTGACGATAAGCATCCCTGGATCGATGGGATAGTGTAGGAGATTACGATGTCGAGTGCAGCGCGTCAGATTGTCCAGAAGCTATGGAGCTATTGTAGCATTCTACGCGACGACGGTCTCTCTTACCCTGACTATGTGGAGCAGCTTACTTATTTGCTGTTCTTGAAGATGGCGCAGGAGCAGGCCGAGTCAGCACCGTCGAGATTGCTCATCGTGCCGACCGGTTTCGACTGGCCGAGCTTGGTGTCTCGTAGTGGAAGCGAGCTACAAGAACACTACGACCAGATCCTGCAGAAGCTTGGCACCGCCGCGGGCATGCTGGGCCTGATTTTTCGCGGGGCGCAGAACAAAATTCGCGACCCGGCCAAGCTGCGCCTTTTGATCGTCGACCTTATCGATCAGCGCAATTGGAGTGCGCTCGATGTCGATGTGAAGGGTGACGCGTATGAAGGCCTTCTAGAGCGAAACGCGCAAGACACGAAGAGCGGCGCAGGGCAATATTTCACCCCTAGGCCTGTTGTCGATGCAGTGGTGGAGTGCGTGCGACCGGCTCTCGGCCAGACGATCTATGACCCGGCATGCGGTACCGGCGGCTTCCTAATCGCTGCCTTCCGGCATCTAGTTTCGCGAAATCCGGAACTAACAGCTAGCGAAGAGCGCCACCTCAAAAACTGCGCAATCAGCGGGACCGAACTGGTGCCCGCAGTTACGCGTTTGGGTGCTATGAACCTTTTACTTCACGGGATCGGCTCGTCCGATGGTGATGACGAGCCACCGATACGGACAGCCGACAGTTTGGCGGTCCGCCCGGACCGGCAATACGACGTTATCTTGACCAACCCGCCCTTCGGAAAACGTTCGAGCGTAAATGTCGTGACGCGACCGCGCGAAAATGAGACAGACGACCTAGACGTCGTGCGCGATGACCTCTGGGTCTCGACGTCAAACAAAGAGCTCAATTTTCTTCAGCACGTCGCTAATATCTTAGCCGTTGGTGGGCGAGCTGCCATCGTTGTTCCCGAGGGCGTCTTAAGCGGCGGAGGACCGGGAGAGGCAATACGGCGGAGATTACTCCAAGAATTCGACGTACATACGTTGCTCCGCTTACCGCCTGGCATTTTCTACGCCCAGGGCGTGAATGCGAACGTGCTGTTTTTTGATAGGGCATCCGCCCCGCTCGCGCACGACCGCAAACTTTGGATTTACGATTTGCGAACCGCGATGCGATTCTCACTCGCCAGTAATCGGCTTGAACAGGCGGACTTGGAGGACTTTGTTACCTGCTTTCGCCCTGACGATCGCCCTAACAGAAAGGCTAGCTGGTCTCCTGAAGAGCCCGCCGGGCGCTGGCGCGCCTATGACATTGCGGGCCTCTTGGAACGGGATAAGGCTGCGCTCGATATCAGCTGGATCTCCGAGCGAAGCCGGCATCGGGATGTCGGCCCCGAAGCGTTAGACGAGCTAACCGGCCAGATTATTAAGGATCTGACTACTGCGTTGGAACAGATGACTGAGCTGGCGGCGCCGCAACCTGCGGCGTAACAGTCAGGCTTGGCATGCAAACGCAATTTGCGGCTATAGGCCCGGAAGGACTTGAGAGGTTCGCCCGACTGTTACGGCCCAATCGTGGTTGATCTGCTGTGCCGGTCAGTGAATCCCGGATTTAGGCTGCTGAAAGGAGCTGCCGTTATAAGCATGACCTGAAAACGGCAGCCATTTGAGCTGCTGGCTCGATTGATTGAAGCGGCCGGTCGGCTCACATGAACGAACGGCGGGTCTTCGAAACGGAAAAGGGCAGGCTGAACGCCCGGGATTGGGTCAACGCCGTCAGACTGCCTGAGCCATGGAAGCCTCGTAAGACCGTATGTCCGTGTCGTTGGCCGGGTTGGTTCGCCCTACAGTCGTGATCCGAGGGTTGCTCGGGTGGGCCGAGCCTATCCTCACACGAGGAGGACGAACCGTGGGAGATCCTACAGAAATTTTCATCGGAATCGATGTGGCAAAGGCGCGCAATGCGATAGCGGTAGCTGATGGCGGTAAGCGTCCGGTGAGCCGCGTGTTGTCCCGTTCAGCGTAGCCGTCGATGTCCGTACCTGTCGTGGTCTCCTTCTGGAGTCCAGAAGGAGATTAGGAGATGGGGCGGATGGAGGTCATCACCCGTACGGAGCGCCGGCGAACCTACAGCGAGGCGGAGAAGGCGACTGTGGTCGCCGAGGCATCGGCGCCGGGCGTGACGGTGCGCGAGGTGTCGCTGCGGCTCGGCATCGCTGAAAGCCTCATCTACAACTGGCGGTCGGCGCAGCGGAAGGCGGCAAGCAGTGCCAGCGAGCCGTTGCAGTTCATCCCGTATGGCGTGGTGGTGGACACCGACCGTGCCGAGCCGGGCACGGCGCTAACGCCGGCAACGCCGGCACCGGTATCGCCCAAGGCGTCGCCACCCGCCGCAGCGACGAAAGATCTAGTCCGCCCGCATCCGGGAAGCCGTCCGGGCGGCATCGACATCGACCTGCCGACCGGTGTCCGACTGTCGGTCGACAGCTACGTCAACGAGACGGCGCTCGCCCGCGTGCTGCGGGCGCTGGGACATGCGTTGTGATAGCGCTGGCGCCGGGCACCAAGGTGTATCTCGCCTGCAAACCGGTCAGCATGCAGAAGGGCTTCGACGGGCTGACCGCGCTTGCCAGCCACGTACTCGGCGCCGACCCGTACTCGGGTCACCTGTTCCTGTTCCGGGGCAAGCGCGGTGACTATCTCAAGGCGCTTTATTGGGACGGCTCGGGCATGTGCCTGTTCGCCAAGCGGCTGGAGAAGGGCCGGTTCGTATGGCC
The DNA here is from genome assembly GCF_030062225.1 of Sphingomonas sp. 2R-10. Classification (NCBI taxonomy): domain Bacteria; kingdom Pseudomonadati; phylum Pseudomonadota; class Alphaproteobacteria; order Sphingomonadales; family Sphingomonadaceae; genus Sphingomonas; species Sphingomonas sp. 2R-10. The sequence continues at coordinate 2,572 of NZ_JASCXF010000047.1, read as the reverse complement.
GCCCCTGGTCGATGGCGGCATCGTGCTCAGCCCCGCGCAGCTGGCGCTGCTCATTGAGGGCATCGACTGGCGGCGGACCGTGGCGCCAGCTCCGGTGACCGCGCCGACCCTCGTGTAGCGCCGCTTTTCCGTCCTTTTCGCTTGGCCTGAATCGGGCCGGTGGTAGGATGGGCCATGTCGCTGGCGATAGTCGATCTTCCCTCCGACCCGGACGCGCTGCGCGCCTTCGCACAGGCGTTGCAGGCTCAGCACGCAGCCACCGCGGCGGAGCTGGCGAGTACCGCGGCCGAACTCCGTGCGGCTAAGGCGACCATCCAGCTGACCGCGCTGGAGATCGAGAAGCTCAAGGTCCAACTGGCGCGGCTCAGGCGCATGCAGTTCGGCCAGTCGTCCGAGCGGCTCTCTCGCGAGATCGAGCAGTTCGAATTGCGGCTCGAAGAGCTGGAGACGGTCGAAGCCGAAGCGACCAGCGCGTCGGCTGACGCAGGCGTGCCGCCGCCCGCCCGCGAGAAGCGCAAGCCGAAGCGCCTGCCGCTGCCCGACCACCTGCCGCGCCACGAGGTCGTCCACGCTGCCCCGCATGCGGACGGTTGCGGCGCGTGCGGCGGAACCATGTCGGCGCTGGGCGAGGACGTGACCGAGGTGCTGGAGTATGTGCCCGGCCGCTTCCAGGTCGTGCGCCACGTCCGCCCCAAGCTCGCCTGCCAGCGTTGCGACGCCATCACCCAGGCGCCGGCTCCGGCGCTGCCTATTCCGCGCGGCAAGGCCGGGCCCGGTCTGCTCGCGCACGTGCTTGTGTCCAAGTACGCCGACCACCTGCCGCTCTACCGCCAGACGGAGATCTACGCCCGCGAGGGCGTCGACCTCGACCGTTCGACCATGGCGGACTGGGTGGGCCAGGTCAGCTGGCTGCTCCGGCCGCTGGTCGACTACATCCGCCAACACGTGTTCGCGGCCGACAAGATCCACACCGACGACACACCCGTGCCGGTGCTGGCACCGGGCACCGGCAAGACGAAGACAGGTAGGCTGTGGGTCTATGCCCGCGACGACCGGGGCTGGCAGGGTATCGGCCCGCCGGCAGCGGCCTACTTCTACACGCCCGACCGTAAGGGCGAGCGGCCCCGCTCGCATCTCGCCGAGTTCAGCGGCTTCCTGCAAGCCGACGGCTATGCGGGCTACGAGCAGCTGTATGACGGACGTCGACAGCCCGGCCCCATTGTCGAGGTGGCGTGCTGGGCGCATGTCCGCCGCAAGATCTACGACGTGTGGAAGGCGACCGGCTCGACCACGGCGCGCACCGGCGTCAGCATGGTCGACCTGATGTACGAGGCGGAAGAGTTGGGACGCGGGCTGCCGCTGGAAGACCGCCTTGAACGCCGCCAAGTCGTCAGGGCCGGCGTCAACGGCTTCTTCAACTGGGCCGAGGACACCATGCGCCGCATTTCGGGCAAGAGCGCGCTCGCCGACGCCATCCGCTATGCGGTGAAGCGGCGCGCGGCGCTGACCCGCTTCTGCGACGATGCGCGGCTGGAAGCGGACAACAACCGCGCCGAGAACTGCCTCCGCCCCGTGGCGCTCGGCCGCAAGAACTACCTTTTCGCCGGGTCGGACGAGGGCGGCGAGCGGGCGGCCGCGATCTACACGCTTATTCAGACCGCCCGGCTTAACTTCGTCGACCCCGAAGCCTGGCTACGCGACGTGCTCACCCGCATTGCAGACGGGCACCCCGTCAATCGCATTGACGAGCTTGTACCTTGGCAGTTCTAAGCAAGACGCCCCCCGCGAACGTCTCTCGCTGGCGCCGATATGACGGAAAACCCGAGGTCGAAACGCGATAGCAGGGGCTTTCGGTAGGTAGGCAAATTTTACAGCGGATGCATAGTTGGGAGGCGGAATGCCAAATCTTAAATTATTAATAGCCGCCGCACTTGTCAGCGCCCTGGCTCTCGTTTCCCAAGCCAGCATAGCGCAAACCGTCGCGACTAGCTTCGACACGCCGGTACCCGCGACGTGTCAATTCTCCCAACCTGCCCGGGTGGTAAGATTCCTACGCGACCTTCCAGCAGTTGCTGATGAGTTCCGCCGCCAGAAGCTCGATGTTGCTGATGTCGGAGAGAAGTTCATCCCATTCGACGTCGAGGATAGTTCATCGCGCGGGTTGCCACATCGCCAGTTTGTGCGCGCCTACGAGTTCGAGGATCGGACAATCGTCTGGTACTATCGAGGTGGTTTCGCCACGAATTTTCACGTTGTAGAACTGAGGCTGCAGCGGGACACCATGAAGGATGCCCCCTTACTCTTGCGTCTAACCGGCAGGAATTTGGCGGGGCCACCCTGCGCGGCAACTGAAGCTATATTGGCGGGCGTCGACGGACAGCAGGGCTGGTAGCATGGCCAGAAACCGTGGTTGCCGCGCTTAGACGGTATCGAGCGGACGCTTACAAATATGACGTGGTGCATTGCTGCTACGAAGCCGGGCCGACAGGATACGGATTGCATCGCCTGATCGTTGAGCTGGGCCACTCATGCATGGTGGTGGCACCATCGCTGATCCCGAAACGCGCAGGCG